>JBDTAB010000028.1:0-3516 GCA_039924865.1 Gemmatimonadaceae bacterium
GCGCGCGTTCGATCCGCGCGTCGGCATCTTCTCGGTCACATTCGACGACTTCTCGCGTCCGTTCACGGAGAAGCCGACGATGCGCTGGCTCAACCGCTGGCGCCTCGAGAAGAAGGATCCGTCGGCCGCGATATCCGAGCCGATTAAGCCCATAGTCTATTATCTCGATCCCGGTATTCCGGAGCCGTATCGCACTGCATTCCGTCAGGGCGCGTCGTGGTGGAACAAGACGTTCGAGGCGGCGGGATTCAAGAACGCATTTCGTGTAGAGGATCTCCCGGTCGGCGCGGATCCGATGGACGCACGCTATTCGATCATCCAATGGGTGCACCGGAGCGATCCGGGTTTCTCCGTGGGTCAGTCGTTCGTCGATCCACGCACGGGCGAGATCATCAAGGCGATGCTGAAGATGGACACGTATCGCTCCATCACGGACTACAACATCTACGCCGGCCTGACGCCGGCGACGGACGTCGCAGCCACGGACTGGATGGCCTCGCTCGATCCCAACATCAACGGCACCGAGTTCGTCATGTCGCGCCGCCGTCAGCATGTGGCGCATGAGATCGGTCACACGCTCGGTCTTGCTCACAACTACATCTCGCATGCACAGGGCCGCGCGAGTGTGATGGACTATCCCGGTCCGCTCGTGACACTCAAGCCCAACGGTACGCTGGACGTTTCGCATGCGTGGGCAACTGGCACGGGCGCCTACGATACACTGGCAATTCGCTTCGACTACACTCAGTACGCGAATGCCGCGGCCGAGCGCGCGGGGCAGGAAGCGCTGGCGCGTCAGGCGATTGCAGGAGGCGCGCGCTTTCTCACGGATCGCGACGCGTCGGCGGGTGTGTATCCCGAAGTCACACGCTGGCTGAACGGGGACGACGCAGTGAAGGAGCTTGCTCGCCAGAGCGTAGTGCGCGACTTGCTGATATCCAAGTTCGATGAATCGGTGATCGCGCCGGGCGAACCGATGTGGTTGCTGAATGAACGGTTTGTGCCCGTTTACTTGCATCACCGCTACGCGATCGAGGCGGCAACGAAGGCGATCGGCGGAATGGAGTACACTTTCGCGTTGCGCGGCGATGGACAGACACCGGCCACTGTCGTCGCACCGGCTAAGCAGCGAAACGCGTTGCGGGAACTGATCGCGACGATTCAGCCACGCGAGTTGGAAGTGCCTGAGCGTATAGTGAAGATGATCCCGCCCTCGCCCTACGGGTTCAGCGGTGGGTGGGGTTTCTCGACTACGCCGGCGGGGATTGTCTATGATCCGCTCGCCATAGCTGGCGCGCTTGCGAGCAACGTGGCGGACGGAATTCTGGAGCCCGCCCGCATCGAGCGCGTGATCTCGTTTCATGCACGCGACGCTGCGTCGCCGTCGGCCGACGAGGTAATCGGGCAGCTGATCGCCGGAGTGTACACGACCGCAACAGCGACGACCGCGTACGACCGCGGTGTTCGCCGCCAGGCGAGGCGTTCCGTGGTCGATGCACTTTTCGCGCTCGCAGCCGATCAGCAGTCAACGGCCGATGTGCGGGCCGTGGCCAACGATCAGTTGAATCGATTGGCGACCACGCTGTCCGCAGCGAAGGTGACCGACGCGGAGGATCGCGCAGCGAATGCGGAAGTCGTTCGCAATGTACGAAACTGGCTGGATCGTCGCATCGCGCCGCCGCATCCGACGGGTGTCATCCCGCTACCGCCGGGAACGCCGATCGGGTGAGATGAACGAAACCTGACCCCGTTTAACCCCAAGCTGAACGGATACGCCGCCGCTTAAATTCAGCGTTAACCCCTCTCCAACCGGAGACGAAAACGTCAAACGCTTCATCACCTTTTGCATTGGACGGCCGTGTAGCTGTCGTTACGGGCGGAAATCGCGGCATCGGCAGATCCATTGCGCTCGGCATGGCGCGGGCCGGCGCCGCAGTCGCGATCCTCGCCCGCAATGACGATAAGAACAGTCAGGTGCTCGCAGAGTTGCAGGCGATCGGGGTGCCAGCAATGGCATCCTATCTTGACGTGACCAAGCGAGCCACATTGGCTGACGCAATGAATAAGGTTGAGCGAGAGTTGGGGAGCATTGATGTGCTCGTGAACAATGCCGGCGTCTCTGTTATCAGCGGGGGCGTACTCAACGAATCAGAAGCAGATTGGGATACGGTCATGGCTACGCACCTGCATGCCAGCTTCCTGCTCTCCAAGTTGGCTGCGACATCGATGGTCAAACGCAAGCGCGGGAAAATAATCAATCTTGCGAGCATGTATTCGTTTTTCGGTTCGGGAATGCTCCCGTCATACAGCGCGGCCAAGGGCGCCATCGTTCAGTTGACCAAATCGATGGCCATTGAGCTCGCGGTGCACAATATTCAGGTTAATGCGCTCGCACCGGGGTGGATCGTGACCGAAATGACGGCAGCCGCGCGTGACAACCCGGACTTTTCGGAATTCAACAAGATGATCCTTGCTCGCACACCCGCAGCTAGATGGGGTGAGGCCGACGAAGTTGCCGGCGCAGCCGTGTTCCTCGCGTCAGGTGCGGCCGATTTCATCACCGGTGTCACCCTGCCGGTCGATGGTGGGTATTCCGTATTTTAGGCCTCGGATCGTAACTGGGGTCAGAGTGCACTTTGAAAGAAGTGCACTCTGACCCCAGTTCCCCCGACCCCAGTTCTCCCCAGCGCCAGTCACGCACGTCCGGCATGTCGACGCCGTATTCATCGACATATCCACGATGCTCAACCAGACGAGCACGAAACAAATCGGCCGCGCTCGTTGCCGTCGCGTCATTTCGCAGCCTCGGCACATGAGAAATCGCGTCAAGCGCGAGATGAAATCGGTCGAGCTCGTTCAGGACTGTCATGTCGAATGGCGTCGTAGTGGTTCCTTCTTCCTTGTATCCATGTACGTGCATCCCATCGTGATTTGTGCGGCGGTAGGTGAGGTGATGAATTAGCGACGGATATCCGTGGAACGCGAAGATGATGGGTCGGTCCGTGGTGAACATTGCGTCGAAGGCTTCATCTGGTACACCGTGTGGATGTGCGCGTGTTGGCTGCAATGACATGAGATCGACAACGTTTACGACGCGCATTTTGAGATCCGGAACGTTGCGGCGCAAGAGATCAACCGCTGCCAGGGTTTCGATTGTCGGCACGTCGCCGGCGCAGGCGAAGACGACGTCTGCATCGCGCGTACCATCTGTGCTGACATCGTTGCTTGCCCAATCCCAAATTCCGAGGCCGCGCGCACAGTGGTCTATCGCCGCGTCCATGGAGAGCCACTGCGGCTGTGGCTGCTTGCCAGCGACGATTACGTTCACATAGTTGCGGCTGCGCAGACAATGGTCGCCTACTGCGAGCAGCGTATTCGCGTCGGGTGGCAGATAGACGCGCACAACATCCGCTTTCTTGGTGACGACATGGTTCAGGAAGCCGGGATCCTGGTGACTGTTGCCATTGTGATCCTGCCGCCACACGTGTGAAGTGAGCAAGTAGTTGAGCGACGCGA
>JBDTAB010000029.1:0-19349 GCA_039924865.1 Gemmatimonadaceae bacterium
CAGGCAGCGGGAGATGTACACCATCTATCTGCGACTGTACCAGGCCGTGATGACGTCGATTGAGCCATACAAGACACCGGACCAGATCGCGAAGGCGGCCGTTGTGAAGATGGAAAAGTTCGTCACCAATTACCAATTCAGTGAGCCCAAGTTCAGAGACGCGGCGAACTCCTTCATTGACAACTATCGTCTGAAGCCTGTCCGCGGCCTCGGCCACACGGTGGGCATGTCTGTCCACGACGTGCCTTACGCCGCCGCTACACTGCAACCCGGGGAGATCTTTACCATCGAACCGGAGATGCGGATTCCGGATGAGCACATCGGATTCCGGCTCGAAGACATGTTGCTTATCACGAAGACGGGCTACATAAACATGTCCGGATTCGTGCCTGTTGAGGTCCCGGATATCGAGCGCCTCATGGCTCAGCGCGGACTCGGCAATGCCGCGCTCCCGATGTCAGTGGCCAAGTAGGCAGCGGACTCGTTGGCAGAAGCCTGCGCCGAAGTGAAAGAGATGAACGTCAACATTCACCATCAGTGAACGAGTAGACCGTGCAATCAAAGTTTCTAATATCAGTAGCCAGCGCCGGAATCCTTGGTGCAGCCGCCCTCGCAGCTACAGCAAGCCATTCCCCGAACGCAGAACCCGCTACCGCGAGCGTGCGTGAAGCGATCGTTCACAGAGCGATCGCGCACGACGTGTCCATGTCTCTATCCGACATGGTGAGCGATCGTATCGAGCGCGGTGCAGCCGCCGGCCGGCCAATCGTCCCGCCGAACGCGCTGGCACCGGATCCTGACAGAGACGACGCGCAACTGTCTGATACAATTCCGGTTCCCAAAATCGTTGTCCCGCCTGGTGCGGCCAAGGTGGAACAGCGACGGCAGGGTCGCAGGCCGGCAGCCATAATCGCTGCTAACTTCGCCGGCCTTGGCGCCGATTTCGTGGGACCGCAGGGAAATGCCTTTCTGCGAAATCCCTCCGACAACAGCCTCGCGGCGGGGCCGGATCACATCGTACAGATCGTGAATTCGCGTATGGCCATTTTCAACAAGAGTGGCAAGCCGTTATATGGACCGGTTGAGACGAATAACGTGTTCAAAGGTTTCGGCGGTGGATGCGACACGCGTAACAACGGCGATGCTGTGGTGCGCTATGATCAGCTCGCTGATCGGTGGCTTATCGTAATGCCTATCTTCTCGCGGCTTCCCGTCCGCGCGCAGGAGCCCGTAGCACCGCGAGCCGGCGAGCCGGCGGCGATCAGTCAGGTTGGACAGTCCGGTCAGCCTGGATCGGCAGAGCCGTTGCACCAGCCGCCGCATAAAGCTCCAACGGATCTCGAGGCACAGGCGCAGACTCGCCGGCCAACCGGGCCACGCCCGGCGCAGGATTCCGGATCATACGCAATGTGCTACGCAGTCAGCACGAGCCCGAACCCGATGGGTTCTTATTATCGCTACGAGTTTGTCCGGCCACTCTTTCCCGATTATCCGCGTCCGGCGGTCTGGCCTGACGGTTATTACGTGCCCACCAGTACCGGTGACGCTGTAATTCAGAAGCATGCGTGCGTGGCGGATCGCTTGAAGATGCTGAAAGGCGAAGACGCAACTGAACAATGCATGATCGTTGATGACGTCAACTTCCTCAACAATGCTGACCTCGACGGCAAGCAGCTTCCTCCAAAGGGTGCGCCAAACATTCTGTTGGCGGCCGGCGGCACGCAGCTCAGGAAGGTCATGGAGGATAATGGCATCTACGCGTGGAAGTACCATGTGGATTGGAATAATCCGGCAAATACAACGTTGACCGGTCCCACAAAGATTCCTGTTGCGCCATATCACTACCTTTGCGACGGCCAGTTGACGAACTGCGTTCCGCAACCCGGAACCGACCGCCGCCTCGACGCGCAGGGCGACAAGCTCATGTCGCGCGTTGTATACCGCCGGATCGGAAACCAGCAATCGATCGTCGCGTCACATTCGGTGAACACATCTGAGGGCGGCGGTGGCGTGCGTTGGTACGAGTTCCGTCTCGATCAAAAAGGTGAGATCAGCCTGTATCAGCAGGGTACATTTGCACCGGATAGCAATTTCCGCTGGCTTGGGTCGGCCGCGATGGATGGCAAGGGCAACATTGGGATCGGATATTCGTTTGGCGGTGCAACGAACTTCGCAGGACAACGGTTCACTGGACGCACGCCAAAGGATCCCAAGGGGGTGATGTCGCTTCGGGAGGCTGTTCTGGTGGCCGGAGAGGCATCGCAGACGAACACCTTGCGATGGGAGGACTACACGGCGACCGCCGTCGATCCGACGGACGACTGCACGATCTGGTACGTGGGCGACTATCTGAAGAAGGACGCGGTCTCATACTCGACTCGTATTGGGGCTTTCAGAATGCCGGGGTGTCACGAGAAGCGATAGGAAGGCATCCGGGCCTCTCGCCGGCCCCGGAAACGCACCAGTATTAGTGTTGAAGGCTCGGCGACCGTGCCGAGCCTTCAACACTCACAGTGGCTACGCCGCGCGGACGTCGAGTCCCAGAGTCTGTGCGATGACCACGGCCTGCTGAGGAGTAACCACAGCGCCATGCAGATCACTGTTTCGTGGATCGATGGAGCCGAGATCGCTCCCCCGGAGGTCGCAATCGATGAAGTTCGCGCCGCGCATTGACGATCCGAACAGGTCAACATTGCGAAGCGAAGATTCCTGGAAGTTCGCGCCGTCGAAGTCGGCCTCGCGCATTCGCAGGTCGGTAAAAGTAGTCGTGCGGAGATCAGCGCCGCGCATGGCTACGAGATCCCAGTTGCCACCCGAGACGCGCATGATGTCGAACGAGCACCGTTCAAACGAACTGCCCGCGAGTTTGCACCCTGTGAAGGTCGTATCAAAAAAATTGCAGCCTATGAATTTGCAATTCAGGAACGCGGCGTCGGTATGACTCGAAGCGTTAAAGCGGGCGCCACGGAACGTACATTCAGTAAATACAGTACCGACGGTATCCATCTCGACCGCGTTCAAATCATTGAAGCAGATGCGATGATGGGTCTCGCCGGATATTTCGCGACCATACCAGTCGGTGCCGGTTACAGTCCGTTCGGGATCGGGCGCGCCGGCACTCTTCGTGTCAGTCATTGGGGCTCAGGAGAATGTTCAGAATTGGATGGATGGCGTCGAGATCGCTCCCAAACAGTGAAAACTGATCGGGGCTCGAGAAAATGGCGTCAAAATCCCTGGGAGTAAATGCTCGTGCGAGGCGCTCGGCATAGCTGCTGCGCAGCAACCGCACATAGTATTCAATGTCGTAATCTCTAGGGTCGACCGCAGTTGCGTCACCTTCCCAGCTTACGACTCCGGCGATTCCATTCTGCTTGCGATACACGCGGATGCGGTCACCAATGCTCCAACCGGACCCCGAAGCGAGCAGAGCTTCATATGGCAATTCGCTGCGCTTCGCTCTGCACTCGAGGTATTCAACCCGGGATTTTGTCAGCCGCACGCGCGACGACAGATCATACGTTGGAATCTCGCGCATACGCACCGCACGAATGGCTGTTAGATAGTGGCCGCGGACAGCCGCCACATCACCCGTCAGCACAGCCCTGATGGTGTTTCTGAGGAACTCATCACCGTACGGCTCGGAGCGGCTGGAGCGAAATGCAACGCCGCGGAGGGTGAGCTTTCCGTCGAAACCGAGAAGCGCGTAATTCTTCGGCTCGTGCGACAACATGGCAGCGTAACGCCCCTCAAATTCCAACTGGATGAGTGGCGGGAGGAGCGCGGCGACTTCGGACACCACTCGCCGTTCGTCAGCTTCGGTCCAGTTTGGTGGGACGGCAAAGTACACGCCGTCCGTGTCCGCTTCAACCAGCGTGACTCCTCGCGCCGCGAGCTCGCGGCACATCAGGTTGAGTACTTCGCGGCCGCGGCGCGTTACTTCGTTCGCTGCGTGGATATCGGCGAATCGAGTGAGCCCGCCGGCCCCAAGATAACCGTAGGCAGAATTGACGACAATCTTGAGCGCTGCCGACATCGCCTCGTGCGTGTATCGCTCAGCGGAGCCCGCAGGTGCCTCGCGCGCACGTGCCTTGGCATCGAGCCGCCGTTCGACGAGAGCGTCGACAAGTCCGAGCAGTACACCGAGTCGATCGCGTGAAGGGCCGATGCGGAATGTGCGCATGAGCGATGGGTACAGGCTTGCGACGTCCGCTTTTACGACACGGTGTGCAACGCCGGCCGCGAAAAGATGAAGCGCCGCACCGCTGTGCTGCGTGCCATCGCCGGGCTGATGTGCTGGCAGTGCCGCACCCGCTCGGAGGTATGCACGCACAATTAGCGGATCGATTACACCCGTTGCGGCGCCCGCGTCCGCCAGGCGTTCATATCTCCGTGGCGCCATCTGGGCGAGCGCGAAGGCCGCGCCGCCAAGGAGATGCGAGATTGCGGCGACTTCTTCAACATCATCGGTCGCGTATCTCCGCACGCGCTCCGGATCGGTGAGATACGTAGTGTAGATCTGATCACCGCGGACGTATTCGCGATCGGGCGCGGCGACACCCAGATGCTTCGCGACCGCCTTGAGTCCATGCCCGGGGAAATCGCGCGTGGAAAAATCGTGCCGCCGCACTGCGTCGAGTGTGTCAATCAACTCGCGACCCGGCGCAACGAACCGCACACGTCGACGGTTTGCCGGATCACCGGACGGTGCACCGCGCCGAGCTGCTCGCTGCCGCAGACCAGCGCCGCCCGCGCGGCCGATGGATAGGCGTACACCGAGCTTCTGCGATCGGGTATCGAGGAAGGGAAGATCGAACCCATGAAGATTGTGGTTTTCGATCACGTCTGGATCCGCCTGGCGAATGCGGGTTTCGAGTTGCCGAATGAGATCCGCTTCGCCGGTATCGTCGCCGCGAGACGTTTCCAGCACTTCAGTTTCGCCAGAAGGGTAGCGAATGGAAATCATGAATATCCGATCACAGCGCGCATCGAGTCCGGTTGTTTCGAGATCGAACTGCAGGCGTTGCAACTGATCGAAGCGGAGGCCGCGGAAATATGTGCGGCCGGTCGCGACCAGATACTGTTCCTCGGGTGGCAGCGATAGAACGTCTTCCTGTCCGAGTTCCCGGAGATGAGTAATCCGCCTCCCGAGTCGAAGAGATGCGCCGCGCAAGACCGCTGACTCGAGTTCGCGACCGTCAGTTGCCGTGACGAGATATCGGAGCGCGCCGGGACCGTCAAGCTCGCGATGCTCGAGTCGCGTGATCGCCGCATTTGGGTCGCCAGAATTCGCCGGCGGCTGCAGGTCCTGGATATGCCTTATAAGCAGCCATGGGCGGAAGCGCTCGACTTCATGAACGAGCGTACCGGATTCTGGAAGTCGCCGCCACAGCAATGCGCGGCCGTCGCCGGTGGCGTGGATCGAGACGATTCCTGGCGTAGGATCCCAGCCAAAAAGCCACTCATCGCGGTCGATTGGCGCGCCGAAGGCCGATTCGAGGTGCATGGAATCCAGCGGGTCAGCCACGGTGAACAAAAGCGGGCCAGTCTCGATGAGCTGGCCCGCTGACATGTGAATGCAAGTGTCGCATGACGATGGAAAGGCTCCCCAGGTAGGACTTGAACCTACGACCCTTCGATTAACAGTCGAATGCTCTAACCAACTGAGCTACTGGGGAATAATCCCCCGGATCTGTTCCGGGGGAGACCTAGCAATTTAGCTTGGCACGGGGAGAAGCTCAACCTTCCCGGCATCCCGATCAGCCCGCCTTCCGCGTACGCCCGCGCCCGGATTCCCGACCGGAGCCACCCTCTGCTGGCTCCCGCACCGGAGTGCCGGATGCGAGCATCGGAGCGAGCCAGTGCCCAGTGTGCGATTCTGGCACCTTCACTACGTCTTCGGGCCTCCCCATGGCGACGAGTCTGCCACCTGCATCGCCGCCCTCCGGTCCCATGTCGATGATCCAATCCGCAAGCTTGATGACGTCGAGATTGTGTTCGATGATCAGTATCGTGTGGCCCGCTGCAAGCAGACGGTCCAGGACGAGCATCAGCTTGCGAATATCGTCGAGGTGAAGGCCGGTGGTTGGTTCGTCCATTATGTACAACTTGCGGCCGCTCTTCTTGCTCGCCATCGCCAGTTCGCGCGCAATCTTGATGCGCTGCGCTTCGCCGCCGGATAGCGTTGTCGCCGGTTGTCCGAGTCGGAGATATCCAAGTCCCACTTGCTGAAGATGCCACAGCGCCTGGCCCAGCTTCTCTTCGCGCGCGAAGAAACGGATCGCCTGATCGACGGTCATCTCCAGCACGTCGTGAATGTTCTTTCCGTTGACGCGGACTTCGAGTACAGCCTCCTTGAATCTTTTCCCGCCGCAATCCTCACACGGCACAAAGACGTCGGCCATGAATACCATTTCGACTTCGGTATAGCCGGCGCCCTCGCACTTGCTGCAGCGCCCGCCCTCGATATTGAAGCTGAAGGTGCCGGGCGTATACTTGCGCTGGCGCGACAGCGGTGCGTCAGCGAAGATCGCTCTTATCTCGTCCATCGCCTTGATGTACGTAACCGGGTTGGAACGGGGCGAGCGTCCAATCGGACTCTGATCGATCATCACGACGTCGTCGATCGCATCAACACCACTGATGCCCTCGTACGATCCGACGGTCTCACCAAGATGCCGTTTGGCGGTATGCTCGCCGTGGGTGTGAGTCTCGAGTGCGTGATACAGCACATCGTGAACGAGAGTACTCTTGCCTGACCCCGAAACACCAGTCACGACGGTGAGAGCGCCTATCGGCAACTTGACGTCAACGCCATGCAGATTGTGTTCGGTCGCGCCTGTGAGCGTGATCCATCGCGGACCGAGGCGTCTGCGCTCCTCGGGGAGCGGAACCGACATCTCGCCACTCAGATACTTGCCCGTTAGCGGGCTCTCGGCGATGCGAGACATCGGTCCTGCAAATGTCACTTCACCACCGTGAATGCCACTGCCAGGACCGAGCTCGACCATGTAATCCGCGAGTTTCATCGCAGCGGGATCGTGTTCCACCACGAGCACTGTGTTACCGGCATCGCGCAGCCGTCGGAGCAAGCCGAGCAGTCGGTCCATGTCGCGCGGATGCAGACCGACTGACGGCTCATCGAGCACGTACAGTGTATCGACGAGGCGCGAGCCTAGTGAATTCGCGAGCGCAATTCGTTGTGCTTCGCCGCCAGAAAGCGTGCGGGTCGATCGATTGAGCGCTAGATAATCGAGACCCACATCCCGCAGGAATCGCACGCGATCCCGCGATTCGCGCAGGATCATTTCAGCGACCGCGATCTCGTAGTCGCTCAGTTCCAGAGTCTCCAGCCATTCGCTCAGCTGGTCAATCGGCAGATCCGCGACCTGCGCAATGTTGCGACCGCCAACCAGTACGTTGAGTGACTCCGGCTGCAGTTTGGCACCATGACAATCCGGGCATTCACGCGCAGTCTGATACTGCCGAAGAAAGACGCGTATGTACTGCTTGTACCGCTTGGCTTCGAGCGCACGGAGAAATGGGAAGATCCCTACGTATCCGCGCTTCGCATCGGTCTCGAGTAATTCGTGCCTTTGCGCGGACGAAAGCTCGAGCCACGGCACGTCCATGGGAATGGAATTCTTTTTCGCGAATTCGGCGAGTGTGCGTCGCTTGTTGTCGTAGCGCGGCTTGGTCCACGGCTCAATCGCTCCCTCACGCAGCGTACGCTCCGGATACGGAATCACAAGAGATTCATCGTATTCCAGAGTGGCGCCAAAGCCGTTGCAGCGAGGACACGCACCGCGCGGGTTGTTGAATGAAAAAAGCTGCGGCGACGGAGCAGGCTGTCGCGTCCCGTCGGTAGCACATTCAAAGCGGTCGGTGAACCTGAGACGTTGTACCATCTCGCCATCGATTGGAGATCGGATGGGCTCGGTGAAAAGGATCACGACATCGCCATCGCCTTCACGGAATGCAGCGCCGACCGCCTCGGCCAGGCGACTGCTCGCATCCGGGCGCACCGCAAGCCTGTCGACAACTACGAGAGGATCCTTGGCGCGCGCCAGATTTGCCTTTGGACCCAGGTCATCCAGTGATTTGATGACGCCATCGACCGCGACGCGCAGAAACCCCTGTGCGCGCAGATTTTCGACGACCACCGCGTGAGTCACTTTGGCCGAAAGCTTGAGCGGAAATGCTACGGCGAACCGGGTGTCGGCCGGAACCGACAGAACCATGTCGGTAACGGATGTTACGGTGTCGGGTCGCATCTCACGTCCGCATTTGGGACAGTAGGTTCGCCCGATGCGCGCCCAGAGCAGGCGCAGATAGTCGTAAATCTCCGTCGCCGTACCTACGGTTGAGCGGGAGGTCTTGGTGGGGTTTTTCTGTTCGATTGCGACCGCGGGAGAAAGCCCATCGATTGAATCGACGTCCGGCTTTTCCATGCGCTCCAGGAACTGCCTGGCATACGCGGAGAGTGATTCCACGTAGCGGCGCTGGCCCTCGGCGTAAATCGTATCGAAGGCGAGAGACGACTTTCCCGAGCCCGACGGGCCGGTTATGACGGTATAGCTCCGCCTCGGAATCTCGAGGTTGAAGCCCTTCAGGTTGTGCTGCCGAGCCCCGCGGATGACAAGGAAATCCTTCACCGGTATAAGATAGCTAATAGGGGCGAAGAAATGCCGTAGGACCAGCTCGCGCAGACAGGCTCCAGCGGCGGTCGGCAGGTCGTGGTGGTCCGGCCTTTTTTTAGGCTGGCCCACCACGACCTGCCGAACAATTTGACGGCTAGACCGTCGTGCTGCGGCCGCGAGTGCTCATGCGGTAGATCCAGAGCAGGATGAGTGCTCCGACAACGGCCAGAACCAGGCTCCAGATGGAGAAGCCCGTAAGCCCCGTACCAGTGACCATGCCACCGATCCAGCCGCCGATGAAAGCACCGATGATACCGATGACCATCGTTACAATCACGCCGCCCGGGTCGGTTCCCGGGAAGATGGCCTTAGCGATAGCACCCGCTATCAGGCCGAGGATGATCCAGGCGATAATGCTCATAGAACCTCCAAAAGAGTGAACAGACGACGCATTTATCTATGGCAACCACCGTACCACAATTGCGTCCGGTTAGATTGAAGGCCGCATGACCGCTACGGCCGCATCATTTCACGAAGAAGAGGCGCTCGGCAAAGCTTACGACAGCCGCCTCATGCGAAGGCTCCTGGCCTTCGCTGCACCGTACAAGGCGCTCATAGCGATCGCGCTTGCCTTCCTGATGGTTGCGGGCGCATTGCAGCTGGTGGGGCCGTTTCTCACCCAGCACGTGATCGACGTTGCGATACCGCGGCACGACTACGCGGCCATCCGCGTCGCTGTGGTCCTGTACGCGGCCTCGTTGCTGCTCGAACTCGTCATGTCGTATGGCCAGACGTGGTTCACCGCGCTGCTGGGTCAGAACGTGATGCGAGATTTGAGGTTGCAACTGTTCAGCCATCTGCAGCGGCTTCCAATCGCATTTTTCGACAGGAATCCAGCCGGCCGCCTCATCACGCGCGTCACGTCCGACGTCGAAACACTCAACGAGTTGTTCACGGCCGGAGTCGTGAGCGGCATGGGCGACCTGTTCACGCTGCTTGCAATCAGCATTGCGATGCTGGTTACAGATTGGCGGCTGTCGCTGGCCTCGTTTGCCGTAATCCCGCTCGTCGTAATCGTGTCGTTCGTTTTCCGCATGAAGGTGCGCGAAGCGTACCGCGAAATTCGGACGAGGCTTGCCCGAATCAACGCGTTTCTGCAGGAACGATTGTCCGGCGTGCGGATTGTTCAGCTATTCGGTAGACAGCGTGACGAAGCGAGGCGCTTCGACGAACTGAATCGCGCGCATCTGGACGCGCACCTTCGGTCGATCACGATCTACGCACTGTACTTCCCGGCAATCGAGATTCTTACCTCGGTCGCGCTCGCCAGCCTGATCGTCGCTGGCGCTCAGCGTGTGGAAGCGACGACGCTCACTGTTGGAACCGTGGCTGCGTTTCTTCAGCTGGTGCGGCGCTTCTTTCAGCCGCTGCAGGACCTCTCGGACAAGTACAACACGCTGCAGACGGCGATGGCCAGTTCCGAGCGGATCTTCAACCTGCTGGACACGGAACCCTGGGTCGACGTCTCCGGTACGGAGTTGCCGCGCGCCGTCCGTCCGAACTCGGTACTGGTCGAATTTCAGAACGTCTGGTTCGCGTACGACAGGCCGCATTCCGTCGCGTCGCATCCGAATTTGGAGCCGGAATGGGTTCTGCGCGATGTGAGCTTTGCTGCCCGTCCGGGTGAAACGCTGGCGATTGTCGGTCATACGGGAGCAGGCAAGACCACTATCGTGAGCCTGTTGATGCGTTTTTACGACCCCCAGCGGGGTCGCGTCCTGGTGAACGGCCGAGATATCCGGGACATGCCCGTGGAGGAGCTTCGCTCGCTGATCGGCTACGTGCAGCAGGACATATTCCTCTTCGCCGGTGACGTGGCTTCGAATATCCGGCTCTCAGCCCCGCTGACGGACGATCAGGTGCAAGCTGCCGCGGTTCAGGTCGGGGCAGATCGGATCATCCAGCGGCTGCCCCACGGGTACCATCAGGTGCTCGGCGAGCGGGGTGCTTCGATAAGCGTGGGAGAGCGGCAGTTGTTATCCTTCGCAAGGGCTGTTGCAGCCGATCCGGCGCTGCTGATCCTGGACGAGGCGACCAGCGCGGTGGACAGTGAGGTCGAGGCTGAGATTCAGCAGGCCCTGGCGGTCCTGCTGGCCGGCCGGACGACGATTGCCATCGCACACCGCTTGAGCACGATTGTGGATTCCGACAATATCATTGTCATGCATCACGGTGAAGTGGTTGAACGAGGGACGCATGATGTTCTTCTTGAGCTTGATGGGCTGTACGCGCGCCTCTGGCGCTTGCAGATTTAAGGATCACCTTCAGAAACGATCACGCTTGTGAGCCTCTAGTGAGCCTCTAGTGCACTTTGCAGTAGCCGCCGGATCCGACGTAGGTCGCGTGCGGAAAGGGAACGAGGACAGCTTCTTCGCTGATGCCAACGAATATCGGGGCCTGTTCATGGTTGCCGATGGGATGGGTGGCCATGCAGCTGGCGAAGTTGCGAGTCAGATGGCCGTCGAAGTCGTTTCGGTCGATCTGGAGAAGCTGAAAGATCTCGAAAGCGCTGCTGCGCTGGAAATGGTCGCGCTCTCCCTCCGCCACGCGAACCGCGCAGTCTTTGAGAGAAGCGCCGCCGAACGTGACAAGATGGGCATGGGCAGCACGGCTTCCGTGCTGGTGCTCGGCGACGAACGATTCATCGTTGGCCACATCGGCGACTCGCGAATATACCTGTTCCGCGACGGTGAGATGCGCCAGATCACACACGATCACTCCGTCGTACAGGAGCAGATCGATGCAGGCATCATCACGCGAGACGCTGCCAAGAACCACAAACAGAGCAACGTCATCACCAGGTGTGTAGGAATGGGTTGGGAGGTGGAGCCGGATATCACCGATGGCGAGGTGCATCAGGGCGATGTCTTTCTACTTGCGAGCGACGGCCTGACCGGTATGGTGGACGATTGGCGGCTTTCGCAACTCCTCGGCTCACGCGCGGCGCCGGAACGCATGGTAGACGCGATGATCTCGGAAGCAAATGCGCGTGGCGGGGTAGATAACATTACGGCGGTCGTAGTCCGAGTTCATTCGTCATCGGCGATGGCGACGGGTGCGCATCCCACGCCGGCGCCGGGGTCGAGTTCGATTGGTTGAAGGCGAACCCGAACAGTTGTTCGAAGAACCCGAGGACGTTGGCTCGCTAGCCCGGTTGTATCTCGGGAACATTCTTTATGCGCTGGAATTGGCCTCACTCTCGCTGGAAGAGCAAGGTAAGGGTGAGGATGCCAGTTTCTATCGCGGCATCGCGCGGAAGCTCGCCGAAGCGCATGGGGCATCGAAGAAGCCGTAGAGGCTGGCGCCGGATCAGACCGGTAACACGTCAAGGAGGCACGATATGGCAACTGCTACACTTCCAGAACCGACGGTAACGGGCGACACGTTTCCGATCAACGGTACGGACTACATCGAGTTCTACGTGGGCAATGCGAAGCAGGCGGCCCATTTCTATACGAGTGCCTTCGGCTTTCAGGTCGTTGGCTACAAGGGTCCGGAAACTGGAGTGCGCGATCGGGCGAGCTATCTGCTGATGCAGGACAAGATCCGGTTCGTGCTGACGACAGCGATTCGTCCGGATCTGAGCGCCGAGGCCAAGGTCATTGCGGATCACGTTTACCTGCACGGTGATGGAGTGCGCGACCTGGCGCTGTGGGTCGATGACGCGCGCGACGCTTACGAAAAGGCTGTAGAGCGCGGCGCCGATTCGGTACACGCACCGCGCGTGATGCACGACGATGATGGCGAGGTGGTCGTCGCCGCGATAAAGACTTACGGAGAAACGATACACTCGCTGGTGGAACGAAAGAATTACAAGGGACTGTTCATGCCGGGCTACCGGCCAGTGAACCTCGCGTACAAGCCCGGCCCGGTAGGTCTCAAGTATGTCGATCACTGCGTCGGCAACGTAGAGCTGGGCAAGATGAACGTGTGGGTGGATTTCTACTCCAAGGTCATGGGCTTCCGCAACCTGCTCACCTTTGACGACAAGACGATCAGCACGGAATACTCGTCGCTCATGTCAAAGGTTATGGCCAACGGAAATGATCGGATCAAGTTCCCGATCAACGAGCCAGCGGCAGGAAAGAAGAAGTCGCAAATTGAAGAATATCTGGAGTTCTACAAGGGACCTGGTGTGCAGCACATGGCGCTTGCGACGGATGATATCATGGCCACGGTCAAGCAGCTGCTGAGCCGCGGCGTCCAGTTCCTGAGCGGCGTTCCGGGTACGTACTACTCCGGTCTGCAGGAGCGCATAGGCAAGATCGACGAGCCGATAGCGGAGTTGGAGAAGCTCGGAATCCTGGTCGATCGCGATCCAGACGGCTATCTGCTTCAGATCTTCACGAAGCCCGTCGAAGACAGGCCAACCGTGTTTTACGAAATCATCCAGCGCAAGGGAGCCAAGAGCTTCGGCGCGGGCAACTTCAAGGCGCTGTTCGAGGCTATCGAGCGAGAGCAGGAACTGCGCGGGAATACCTGAGAGATGCCTATCTATCATAAGTTGGGAGAGATCCCGCGAAAGAAGCACATCGTGTTTCGGAAACCGGACGGCGGCCTGTACGCTGAAGAGCTCATGGGTCACGAGGGATTTACCGGTACGTCGTCGCTGCTGTACCACACGTATCCGCCGACGACGGTCAAGTCTGTGCGCCGCGTGAAGGAAATGAAGCTCGAGGAGGATCCGGACAACACTCTTCGCCATCGTCATTTTCTTACGTCGCACGCGCACAAGGGTGGCAGTCCGACGATGGATCGCATCCCGCTGCTTTTCAATCAGGATGTTGCGATGCTGTACGTCGAACCCGACGTGGAAGACAAGCACTTCTACCGCAACGGTCAGGCCGACGAGCTGGTGTACGTGGCCAAGGGGAAAGGCGTGCTCGAATCAGTATTCGGTGACCTGCCATTCCACGAGGGAGACTATGTAGTCATCTATCGCGGAATTATGCACAAGTACCGCTTTGACAAGGATGCCGAGCAGCCCAAGCTTCTCATCATGGAGAGCAAGGGCCACATACGGCCACCAAAGCGGTACCGGAACGAGTTTGGTCAGGCAGTGGAAGGCGCGCCATACTCCGAGCGCGACATCCGAATACCGCAGAAGCTCGTGACTCACGACGAGATGGGCGACTTTCAGATTTTCGTCAAGCAGTACGACGGGATCAACGAGCAGATACTCGATCACCATCCGTTCGACGTCGTTGGGTGGGACGGATACTACTATCCATGGGCCTTCAACATCTCGGATTTCGAGCCGATCGTTGGCAGGGTTCACCAGCCACCACCGGTTCATCAAACGTTCCAGGGGGACGGCTTCGTCGTGTGCTCCTTCTGTCCGCGTCCGTACGACTTCCATCCGGAAGCGATTCCGGCTCCGTACAATCACTCAAACGTCGATTCTGACGAAGTGATCTATTACGCGTCGAGCGAGTTCATGTCGCGCAAGGGTATCGAGTTTGGATCGATCACGCATCATCCGGACGGAATGCCGCACGGTCCGCATCCAGGCCGCGCCGAAGCTTCCGTCGGGGCCAAGTATACCGATGAACTCGCGGTGATGATGGACACGTTCCGTCCTCTCAAGATCGCAAAGCAGGCGCTGGACATCGAAGATCCGAACTACCATAAGTCGTGGATAACGTCGCAGCACGATCAGACGTCCTTCTCACCGCCGACGTCGTAACAATGCGGGGTGCGAATGCGAGCCATCGCAATTCGCACCCCGCGTTGCATCCAGCGGAACCGCACGAGTAATGGAGCCGATCTGGCGTCCGTCACCGGAGGCGGTAGAGAACGCAAACCTCACGCGATTTGTAGGGGCGCTTCACGCACGCGGCGAGTTTCCCGTCGGTGTCGACCCCGCGGCCGTACCGTACAGTCTGCTGCACGAATGGTCGATTCGTAATCGTGAAAAGTTTTGGCGCGCAACAGCGGACTTCTGCGGAATTGTCGCCGACGGCTTTGAGGCGAGTCGCTGCACGGGGCTCGACAGAATGGCGCCTCCTGATCCGGAACTTGGACCGATATGGTTCGACGGGACGAAGCTCAATTTCGCGGAAAACCTGCTACGGTTTAGCGACGAGCGGCCGGCCATCGTTTCGTGGAATGAGCGTGGCCGGCAGCAGCAGCTGACTTTTGCCGAGCTGGGCGGCGAAGTAAGCCGCATCGCAACGGCATTGCGGGACATGGGCGTCGGCGTTGGCGATCGCGTCGCAGGCTTTCTGCCAAACATTCCCGAGACGATCATCGCGATGCTGGCCACAACCACGCTCGGCGCCGTTTGGAGCTCGTGCTCTCCAGATTTTGGCGTGCAGGGAGTTCTTGATCGATTTGGCCAGATAGAGCCACGCGTACTGGTTTGTGCTGATGGCTACACGTACGCGGGAAAGCGAATCGACGGCCTTGACCGTATCCGCGACATTGTGAGTCGTATTCCATCAATCGAACACGTCATAATCGTTCCGTATCTGGACGAGCGTGTTGACGCGGCGACAGTTCCGCGTGCTGTGCGGTGGGATTCGCTCAGAAGGCACGGCGATGCGCCGGAGTTTGTACGGTTGCCGTTCGATCATCCGGTGTACATCATGTACTCATCCGGGACGACTGGTCTTCCCAAGTGCATGGTGCACGGCGCTGGTGGCACGCTGCTCCAGCACCTGAAGGAACTGGTGCTGCACACGGATCTGCGCCGTGCCGATACCATGCTCTACTTCACCACGTGCGGGTGGATGATGTGGAACTGGATGGTGAGTTCGCTGGCGGTAGGCGCGACCGTGGTGTTGTATGACGGTAGTCCGCTTTACCGACGAAAAGAGATCTTCTGGGATATTCTGCAGGCAGAGCAGGTGACTGTATTCGGAACCAGTGCAAAGTATCTGGCGCTCGCGGAGAAGGCCGGCATCACGCCGCGAACGAGCCATGATATTGCGGCGCTGCGTACGATTCTCTCCACAGGAAGCCCGCTCGCCGATCATAGCTACGATTACGTGTACCGAGACATCAAGCCCGACATTCACCTGGCCAGCATCAGTGGCGGAACCGACATCATATCGTGTTTTGCGCTTGGCAATCCGACAGCACCAGTCTACCGCGGCGAGCTACAGTGCCGCGGGCTGGGGATGGCCGTCGAGGTGTTCGACGCTACGGGACATCCAACGCTGGAGACGCCCGGCGAGCTGGTATGCGTGGCGAGCTTTCCCAGCATGCCCGTTCAGTTCTGGCGCGATCCTGACGGCGCGAAATACCGTGCAGCGTACTTCAAAGTCTATCCGAACATCTGGCGACACGGCGACTGGGCCGCGCTGACATCGCACGATGGCATGATCATCTATGGGCGAAGCGACGCGACGTTGAATCCGGGCGGGGTGCGCATTGGCACGGCGGAGATCTATCGCCAGGTGGAGCAGCTGCCGGAAGTCATGGAGAGCGTGGCGGTGGGGCAGGAGATCGGCAGTGATGTACATGGCGATGTGCGAATTGTGCTCTTTGTGCGACTGCGCGAGGGTGTCGTGCTCTCCAACGAGCTCGTCGACCGGATCAAGGCGCAGATTCGGAATAACACATCGCCGCTTCACGTGCCCAAGGTCGTAATACAGGTTGCTGACATCCCGCGGACCATCAGCGGAAAGATCACGGAGATCGCGGTTCGCGAAGTTATTCACGGCCGTCCTGTCACGAACGTCGAGGCACTCGCCAACCCGGCTGCGTTGGAGCTCTACCGGAGTCTTCCGGAGCTGCAACTACCGGACTGAGAGTCCCCGACGTTCGCGACTTGGCGTGAATTTACGGCTGGGTAACCTTGTGTGTATCCAGATTGAGCGTGTAAGCTGTCCCGTTGATCGTCATCGGAACACTAACCGTCCCGTTGAACGTTACCACAACCTGGCGCGACGTCGTGTGTGTCGTCGTATCGGTTGCGGCCCGAGTACGGACAACGGTGTAGTTCTTCACAAACGTCCCGCCAAGCGGGTATGGGTTGATGTCGCGCGGCTGGCGAAAGCGGATCGCCGATGCCGTGTCTACGGACGACAGCACGTAGGTCTTTGTGATCTGGCCGGTGCGCGTAGACCGCACGGAACCGGTGCCACTACCGAACCACGTGTGGACGGTGTCGCCCAGGAGCGTGGACACGGTGCGGTTGTGGAGTCTGTAAGTTGTGTCGGTGAACGTGTTGCTATTGGCGCTGTAACTCGCTTCACCCGTATCGGCCACGATAAAGTTTATCGACGCCGTCGTATTCTTGTTGAATTGCGACTGCGTGGTGCCGTTGATATCGAATAGCGCATAGTTCGTCGTGTACGTCTGTTTGCCTCGTGTAGTAGGCGGGCAGAAGAAGCGGCCGGTCGCCGAATCGAAAGTGCACGAAGGGCTGATCCATGTAGCAGAGGCACCGGGCGGAGGCGCATTTACGATCGGTGATACGCGGACGCCAGCCACTGTGGCGCCTGCGGTGCTCGCTCCAAACGACCCACCACTACCAGTGAGGTCCGCGGCAGACATGAAGGCATAGTCCGTCGCGACATCTTCTCCCGCGCTAGGTGCGAGGTCCTGAGTTACCGATGCCTCGAAGGAGGCGGATGAAGCTGGCCGCGACGCAGCGGGTGCGGTACTGTCGCTGCATGCGGCGACTGTAATAACGGCGAGTGCCGCAGTGAGCGTGGACAACAATGATCGCGTTCGCATTCAGAAGCTCCGTGACATGATAGGCGTGGTCGAGGCGAATTCGGGCGGCGCACAATGCGCGAGTCCGGCCAAAGGTCAACTGCGCCCGTTTGACGTCTGAAGTGTCGGCGGCGTTAATCCGAGCCACTGCTTACCGAATTAAAGATTCCATTAACACCGGCTCAGAGCGGAAATTCGGTAGCCCTGTCCCATCAGGAGCCCGCAATCGTACGAATAATTTCTTCCTGGCTCGCTTTCAGACGTTTTGACGTAAAAACCCGGAGCCAACGTGCCGAGCGGTAAAGTTCTTCCGAAAGCCTGGGCAGATTGATTGCGCCCGAGATCCCGCGGTCGGTAAGGCGTTCGACTGTAGAATCGCGTCTGAGGACAGGTATGTCGAGCCCGAGCATGGGCGTCTTTTCTGGATAGTCGAGCAGCACTTCGCCACTGCGTAGTCCAAGCAACGATGCGAGCGAGTCTTCGGCTGCGCGCGTGCGCGCTCGATCGTTGCCGATCCATTCGCCAAAGTCGTCATCCAGTTCCGAGGCGGGCCGATCAAGGACGCGCTTGAAGAGATGCCGTTCCCGGAGCGAC
Organism: Gemmatimonadaceae bacterium; assembly: GCA_039924865.1. GTDB lineage: Bacteria > Gemmatimonadota > Gemmatimonadetes > Gemmatimonadales > Gemmatimonadaceae > Fen-1247. The sequence continues at coordinate 17,955 of JBDTAB010000029.1, forward strand.
GCAAGCATTTGTGAAGGTGCGTGCTCCGCCAGGAAGAACAACAATCCTTCGTCGGTAAAGTCTACCAGCTGCTCCTGACGGAGGGCTCCGGAAATGCACGCATCCTCCACGAGTCGCTTGTACATCGCTGTCGCGCTTCGCACGGCGTGATGCCAGTACACATTGCGATACATCTGGTACTTGGCAAAGAGTAGCGACTCGAGAGCGGAGAGTCCTTTCTCCGCGACACCAACGGTCTGCAGCCCAGTGACAGGATCTTCAACGAGAACCATCGAGTTGATGAGTCGATCGACATCTATTTCGCCGTACGCAACTCCGCACATGTGCGCATCGCGTTTTAAATATTCGATCTTGTCGAGATCCAGCGAACCCGCAACCATTCCCTGGAGTGGCGATTGCGATTCTCCGCGTATCAGCGCAGTGATACGTTCTGGGGCGTTGTCTCCGAGGCGTGCACGCAGGATCTCGGCGACCTGGCCGGTTGTTATCAACGCGGTCGCAACGTGCTCGTGGTGTGGCGCTCCGATTTCCTCCAGCGCGTGCGAGAAGGGATAATGCCCCACATCGTGGAGAAGAGCCGCGACGGTTGTGATCGTGCATTCCTCTTCGGATACATCTGCACTATCACGGTCGCGGAGAAGACCGATCGCGATCCGGCACAGATGATACGCACCCAGCGCGTGCTCGAAACGCGTGTGTGTGGCGCCAGGATAGACCAGGTAGGTGAGCCCCAGTTGGCGCACATAACGAAGGCGCTGGAAGACCGGTGTGTCCACCAGTTCCAGCGCCAGCGCGTCCAGCCGAATGTTGTTCCAGATCGGATCGCGGATTATTTCCATGCTCCGAAAGCTAACCCCACCAAGCTCGTGGTGGCTAATGAACGCCACACCCATTGGATACTATTTCGTGCAGCGATTCTCACACGGATGTGGCCGGCGAGCGGGCAGGTCCACCCGCTCGCGGCTACGAATTATCAGCCTTTCGGTCCTGCCGCCCTGATTGCGTCGGACGCGCCCTTGAACTGGGCGAAGTTCTCGTGGAACATCTTCGCAAGCTTCCGCGCCTGGTTGTCGTATGCGTCCTTGTCGGCCCATGTGTTGCGCGCGGTGAGGACTTCAGACGGTACGTTGGGTACGGCGGTCGGACTGCTGAGTCCGAAGATGGGATCAGTCGTCGTCGGTGCGTTGTCCAGCGCACCGCTCAGGATAGCGTCCACCATTGCGCGTGTGTAGGCCAACTTCATACGCTTGCCGACTCCATACGCGCCGCCGCTCCAGCCAGTGTTGAGGAGCCAGACGTTGGAGCCGTGCTCGCGAAGTAGCTTGCCGAGCATGTGTGCGTATTTGGCGGCTGGCCAGACGAGAAACACGGCACCGAACGCGGCGCTGAACGTTG
>JBDTAB010000030.1:0-3143 GCA_039924865.1 Gemmatimonadaceae bacterium
AGCCAGCCGACATCGTTGGCCTTACCGTGCCGGGGATGGTGACGGGATCACCCGGGATGGAAGGCGGCACGCCGCAACATTATACGGTGCTCGCGATGATGCGCGACGGAAGCACGCAGACGTACGCGGAACGGTAGACCGTCAGTAACGCGTTATTGAACGGGTTATTCGCGCCGCGCACGCATCAACGTGGCGATGCACCGGATGTGTGGGTTCAGTTCCTCGACCATGTCGTTGAAGTCCCACATGCGCTCGAGGTCGCGGAGTCGCTCAGCGTAGGTCGTTCCCAATGCCACTAGAAGCTGGAAGCGCTCCGCCTCCGCGAAACTCCCGACCGGCGGGCTACCGGTGACCGATCGCGTAGCTGTCACGGAGTACCGCTTCGGTTCGGATCACCAAGTTCTGGGTTGTCGGCAATAATCCGCCGAATTTTCACGAGAGCCTCGGCGTCGCCAAGCCACCGACGACGACGTAGCGGGTCCCGGTTGCGTTGAGTGTCTCGAAGATGGGCTCGAATCGGTCCATGCATGTGATGTACGGTAGACAGAGCGGATGCCAATGCCGGTGTGTGGCCGTCGTCCGTAGCCTCGGCCCTCCAGTCAGCGTATATAATAGATACATGGCGCTGGCACTAACGCTCGCATCGCAGTGCCAAAATTGGTATTTCGTGGTATTCAAGAGATATACATCCCACCCAGGAGTTAGTTGGATGTCCGTCAGATCCATCGCCGCACTAGGCTTGCTGGCTAGCGCTGTTGCCGTATCACCGCTGGCCGCGCAGCAGACTTCGAGCGTTCCTCTCGAAACGCCGACCACGGCGCCGCGCGCCATCCGGCGTGACATCCCGCTCACCGACATGATCCGGCGCGCATGGGCCGCCGGTACGCGCGATTCCACTGGTCGGCCCGGACCTAATTACTGGCAGACCTGGAACGATTACACCATCAACGCGCGCTTCGATGCGCCAACGTCCACGGTGTCTGGCAGCGAGCGGATCGTAATTCACAACAACAGCGATTCCGCAATGCAAACCATCGTCATGCGGCTCGATCAGAATATCTATCGCGCCAATGTTCCGAGGGCGGAAACTGTTCCCGACATTACGGATGGAATGGTTGTCACGAAGCTCAGCGTCAACGGTGCGAGTGTAGACTTGAGCGATCGCAGCAATTCAGCTGGACGCACGCCGCGCGGACAGGCGCGTCCGCCGCTGACCGAGCCGGAAGCATCCGGCATGACACAAACCGTTGCGACTATTCGGCTGCCGAATCCTGTTCCCGCAAAGGGAACCGCGACCATCGAAGCCGAATGGCATTTTCGCGTTCCGCTCGTGAGCGGCGTTCGCGGATTGCGCATGGGTGCGTGGGGAGATTCGCTGTACCAGGTCGGTCAGTGGTATCCGCGAGTAGCGGTCTACGACGATCTTCGCGGATGGGATACCGATCCGTATCTGGGCCCGTCGGAGTTTTATAACAATTACGGTCACTTCGACGTGAAGCTCGACATGCCCGCCGGTTGGCTCGTTGGCTCGACGGGTGTGCTGCAGAACCCTGAGCAGGTCCTGACCGCGGCCGAACGCGAAAAGCTGTCGCACGTTCTCGATACCGATTCAACCATCAACATCGTGAGCGCGACCGAGCGCGGACCTGGTAAATCCACAGCGTCTGGTGACCGACTCGTGTGGCACTTCGTCGCGGATTCCGTTGGTGATGTTGCGTGGGGAACTTCAGATCGGTTCGTCTGGGATGCAACCCGCGCGACGATCCCCGGCAAGGGAACGATCCCCATCAACATCTTCTACGAGCCCGGCAACGCATCGCGCTATGCCACCGCAGGTCCACTCACGCGTCACGCACTTGAGTTCTATTCAAAGCTCTGGATGCCATACACCTATCCGCTTATCACACTGGTCGATGGTCCTGAAGGCGGAATGGAATACCCGATGTTCATCATGTCGAGCGCCGGCGCTGCGGATCACGAGACAGGTCATCAGTGGTGGCCCATGATGGTCGGCACGAATGAAACCTGGTACGGCTTCATGGACGAAGGATTCAATCAGTACATGAATCGCCTCTCGCGTTTCGACCGGCTCGGCCAGACACCGGACGTGGACAGTCTGGGACAGTCCTACGGCCGCACGAGCGGAAACGAGCGCGAAGCCCCGCTCATGTGGGACGCGAACTACGGCGGTCCCAACTACTCCTTCCAGGCGTACGGCAAGGCTCCGCTCATGCTATCCATGCTCGGCGGCGTTGTCGGAGATTCCGCGGTTTGGAACGCGATGAGCGGCTACGCCAAGACGTGGCGCTTCAAACACCCGTCGCCGTGGGACTACGCGCTGTACATGGACAACGCGCTTCACCAGGATCTGAGCTGGTTCTGGTACTACTGGCTGTTCACGACCGAGGCCGTTGACGGATCGATTGCGAATGTAACGACGAACGGAAACAAGACGACCGTCGCGGTGCACGAAGCCGGCGGCATGCCGTCGCCTGTAATTCTCAAGGTGAAGTTCGCACCAACGGGGCCCGCGATCCGTCCAATGCAGAACGCGAAGATGATCGATGCAAACACCGCGATTGTAACGTGGCCGGTCGACGTCTGGTTCAACGGAAGCAGGACGTTCAACGCCGTGCTGGACTTTGGCGGCCGCAAGATCGATTCGATCAATTTTGATCCCGGCGCAAGATTCCCGGACAGCAACCCGTACGACAATTCGTGGCCGCGTGTGAATCCGCCGCCATCGACAACGCCGACGCGCGGTCGCTAGACGGCGCAATACGAAAACGAGCCGCTATCAGATGATGGCGGCTCGTTTTGTATCGTGATGTGTGCACTACCTCGTCATCCCCGCACTCCACCTCGTCATCCCCGCACTCCACCTCGTCATCCCCGCGAAAGCGGGGACCCATGTTATCGATCTTAAGTCACGACTGGACTATCAGGGTGCGTCGGCAGCAAATGGGTTCCCGCTTTCGCGGGAATGACGGAGTGCGACGCGGGAATGACGGAGTGCGACGCGGGAATGACGGAGTCCGACGCGGGAATGACGGAGCTTTCGCCGCGCCTTGCTTGCAACTTCGCCACCCCAGACCTACTTCCCCTTGTTCAACCGGTACATCAAAACCGCCACGCGCTTCGTA
>JBDTAB010000031.1:0-3692 GCA_039924865.1 Gemmatimonadaceae bacterium
CCATGCGCGTTGGCGCTACACAGTCAAAGAGATCTATCCCGCGCCGCACCCCCTCGACGAGATCATCTGGAAAACCCACCCCCATCAAGTATCTCGGAACGGTGCGCGGCAGAATGGCGTTGCAGACATCGAGTGTCGCGTACGTCGCATCCTTGGTCTCGCCAACGGATAAACCTCCAATCGCAATACCGCTCCAGTCGCCGCTCTGGGTGATTCCGGCCACGGACTCTCTGCGCAACCCGGGATGCGTTCCGCCCTGCACTATGGGGAAGAGTGCTTGCGCCGGAGCTAAGTTGTCGCGCGTGAGGTCCGGCGCACCCACCGGTACCGCAATATCAGGTAGCGCTTCCCGCCCCTGCCGAGAGATGCGATCGAACTCGACGCTGCATCGATCCAGCCATCGGAGACTGCGCTCCATCGCCGAGCGCGCGGTGGCGATATCACTCTGCCCCTGAATAAGCTCGTCGAGCTGCATGATTACGTCAGCACCGAGGTTGCGCTCGATTCGCATCACACTTTCCGGCGTGTACTGGTGCATCGATCCATCAATGTGACTCCGGAACTCGATTCCCGCTTCCGTCACCGTGCGCAGCTTTGAGAGCGAGAAAACCTGAAAGCCACCCGAGTCCGTAAGCATCGGCCCGTTCCACCGCGTGAAGGCGTGAAGACCGCCCAGCGCACGCACCATCATGTCGCCTGGGCGTAAATAGAGATGGTATGCGTTGGCGAGAATCATCTGCGCGCCAGCATCTGACATCTCGTTCATCGAGAGACCACGCACAACGCCATGCGTCCCAACCGGCATGAAAGCCGGTGTTTCCACCACGCCATGAGGCGTCGCGAATGTTCCGGCACGCGCGGATCCCTGTTCAGAGCATACCCGAAACGAAAATGACATTGCGGCCAATTTAGTTGTTAATCTTCACTTGTGAGATCCGTCACTGGATATCGAATCCGCTAGAGGGCAGTCAATGGCGTTGCTGGGCATGCAGGAGGTGAGCGTCGCGTTCGGGGGTCCGGCGATTCTCGACCGGGCGAACTTCAGCATCGAGCGTGGCGAACGCGTCTGCCTGCTGGGTAGAAATGGCGCGGGAAAGAGCACAGTAATGAAGCTCCTGGACGGAAGCATTGCACCCGACAGTGGCGAGATTGTGCGTCAGACGGATTCCACGGTCGCTCGGCTCGAGCAGGAAATTCCGGCCGATCTCGTCGGAACGATATTCCAAATTGTTTCCGCGGGACTCGGCGACACCGGCCGACTTCTCTCACGATACCACGCGGCGAGCCAGAAGGTCGCAAGCGAAGGAAGCCCTGGCGCGCTCCGAGATCTCGGCCGACTCCATCACGCGCTCGATGCTGCCGATGCCTGGCAGGTTCAGACGCGCGTGGAGACGGTGCTGTTCCACCTGGGACTTGATGGCGACGCGCAGTTCGCTGCAGCGTCTGGCGGACGCAAGCGACAGGCTCTCCTTGCGCGCGCACTGATCGCGGAACCCGATGTCCTGCTACTGGACGAGCCGACCAATCACCTCGATGTGGATGCGGTCGAGTGGATGGAGCGATTTCTCGTCGATCGCGGCATTACTCTCGTTCTGGTGACGCACGATCGCACGTTCCTCCGCCGTGTCGCGACCCGGATTGTCGAGCTCGACCGCGGTCGCCTGGTGGACTGGGGCACGGACTACGAAACGTATCTGGAACGCAAGGAAGCCTCGCTTGCGAACGAAGCGCGCGAATGGATGGAATTCGACAAGAAACTGGCGCAGGAGGAAGTCTGGATAAGAACCGGAATCCAGGCTCGACGAACGCGTAACGAAGGGCGCGTTCGGTCGCTCGAGGCGCTCCGCGTGGAGCGCGGTACCCGCCGCGAACGCACTGGAACTGCGAAGCTGCAGGCACAGGAAGCAGACCGGTCAGGCAAGCTCGTCGTTGAGGCTCAGTCCGTCAATTTCGCGCGAGACACGAGACCGATCATTCGCGATTTCTCGACCACGATCATGCGCGGTGATCGCGTGGGACTCATTGGTCCCAACGGATCCGGCAAGACTACTCTGCTCCGCATTCTACTCGGCGAACTTCCACCAGATTCGGGCAGTATCCGAAGGGGAACGAGCCTTCAGATCGCATATTTTGATCAGCTTCGTGAACAGCTCGATCCCGATCGTACGGTCTTCGAGAGCGTCGCGGATGGTGCTGACTTCGTTGAGATTGGCGGAGCACGCAAGCACGTGCTCGGATACCTCGAGGATTTCCTCTTCGCTCCGGACAGGTCGCGCGCTCCGGTGCGCGCGCTATCGGGTGGCGAGCGCAATCGACTACTACTCGCGCGGTTGTTCACACGGCCGTTTAATCTGCTCGTAATGGACGAACCGACCAACGATCTCGACATCGAGACACTGGACCGGCTTGAAGAGCTCCTTCTGGAGTTCAGTGGCACACTGCTGGTTGTGAGTCACGATCGCACATTTCTCGACAACGTCGTCACGAGCACACTCGTTTTCGAGGGCGGCGGACGCGTTGGTGAATACGTCGGAGGCTATACTGATTGGGTGCGTCAACGCCCGGCCGCCCCAAGCGCCTCCGCGCAGTCATCCTCAAAGTCGGACAAGCCAAAGAGTGCACCAGCCGTAGCAACTCCCACGCTACAACGCAAACGACGACTTACGTATAAGGAGAAAGCCGAGCTCGAGTCACTCCCCGATGATATCTCGGAGCGCGAAAGCAGGCGCGATGATATCTATGCGTCGCTCAGTGATCCCGTCTTTCTGCGTGACGGCACCGCAGTCGTTGCGGCGCAGGCCGAGCTGCATACGATCGAAGCGGAACTGGAGAGATTGCTGTTGCGCTGGGAAGAACTCGAGACGATCGCACAGGAAGCATAGCGTTTTCCTACTTTACGGCTGTCAACACTCGGGTCGGCGGATAGATCCACGGTGTAATCCCGTGCGTAGTGACGGAACTCATGCCGGCAGCACGAAAGTCATCCGCGTATTCACCGACGTGTGCGATATCCATGATTCCAACCTGCCCGCCCGGCTTCAGAACTCGTACAATCTCCTTGATCGCCTTGCGCCGTCCGTCGCGCTCGGAAACATTGTGGATTGCAAGGCTGGATAGAACGACGTCGATACTGCCATCCGCTATCGGCAGTTTGCGCATGTCACCATCCCGTACTTCGATTCGGTCAGCCACTCCCTCGGCCTGCGCATTCGCCACCGTCTCGGCTGATGAGTTGTCCTTCTGATCCTTCTGCGACCACAGATCGACTCCTATCGCTCTCCCATTCGGAACGCACCGCGCTGCGCCCACCAGCATCAGACCGTGGCCACAGCCAACGTCGAGCACGGTCTCTCTCCCGGTAAAGTTCATGCGATCAAGCAGCCGGTCGCGCGCACGGAGCTTCCCCCAGCGGCTGCTTGCTACCATCAGAGCCGAGCCGACCAACATGCCCCATCCCATCCACTCCAGGGTGGGCCCGATGGCGACGTGCAAACGTACGGTGGCACCGAGCGGCGAACGCACCAACGACAACCCGGCGACGAGCGCGACCGTACCACAGATCGCGAGCACGCGAATTACACCTGGCGCATCAATCCCATAATCGGCGCGTCTGGAGTCGGGCCTGTTTGATCCGGTCAAATTAGTCTCCCTTCGGGACACCGAATCATAGCAATTTGCGGCCGGAGTGGCCA
>JBDTAB010000032.1:0-5940 GCA_039924865.1 Gemmatimonadaceae bacterium
ATGCGCGGCGGGCACGAACCAATGGCTCCGTCGCAGCTTTCCCGGTGCGCAACGAATCAACCGCATCTCCGATCGACGCAGAGAATGACGAGTCGATTGAGCTCGATTCCGCGCGCAATCTGATCAGTGCATCGACAAAGCGTGCTGGATCGGTGCGTGCGATTGTGAGCGCCACATCCAGCGAACGGCTCAACCGCATCGTTGCCGTATCGGATCGCTGGCGCTGAACGGTGGATCGACTGCTCGCTCCCTTATCCTTCCCGGTCAACCGTACCTTCCCGATGTCGACGATCAATCGCGGCGGCCGACCGCGGAGATACAACCGGTTCGCGAGTCGCGCGCGATCCAGTGCGTGCGCCGCCGTCGTCATGAATGGAAGTGCGATGTTGATCTCGCCAATATTGAGCGAACGCTCAGCATCCCACATCGCGTCATAGGCCTGCTTGAGATCGCGATTGATTACCAGCTGGGGGTTGAGTTCCTCATCATCTCCCTCGACACCGCCCTCCCCACCCGCTTCATCCTGTTCGTAGAGGATATTGTAAACCTTCTTCCGTAAGTCTGCCTGATCAGCTCCAATTCGCCCGGCTGACCGGATGTATTCACGCGCGATGAGCGCCGGTCGTTTTTTAAGGAGCGACTCCGCGGAAACGATCAGCATGCGTTGGGTGAGCAGCGATCGTTGCTCGGGCGGAGGCGGAGCTGCTTCTACCGCCAGAGAATCATACTCGTCAGAACGCGCAACGCGAAAAGTGCGTGTATCGGAAGTTGAAGTCGCAGGGCCCGTCAGGGCGTTGTTGTCTGAGACTACTGCCCGAACCGAGAGTATCGCGCCCTCGGTGAGGCCGAGCTGTGCGAACATCAGCGAGGCGCTCAACGCTCCTGACCTGTTTCCCTTGAAGAGCGTTGCACCGATAGAACTAGTACGGGATTTGAATATTTCCCCGGTGCCCGTGGTCACGGTGTATTCAATGTGACCGTTTGCCAACCCCACATCGTCTTCCGCGCGAGCAATGAACGAAATAGAACCGGTAGGAACGCGTCGCCAAACAGTATCGCGCACGGGCAGCGTGAGAACGACGGATGGAGGTTGGTCGGTCACCGGAATTACTGCTATCACGCGATCGTAGCCGCGATCACGAAGTGCGACAACCGTTGCTTTCGGCGGCATTGCGAATAACAGCCGCCAGTTCTGGTCTGACGCGACAACTTTCGCGCTCGCATCCGAGACCGTTGCGCCGATGCCGTCCGGCCGCCCTCTGCCGACTATCGTGACGCTGCTACCGACCAGCCCGGTTATCGTTGATGGGTCGTCAAGCGTCGTTGCTCCTGCATGCGCGTACGGTGGTGGTGTAACTCGCGCCGTGAGGTGTAACAGCCGGCTTGGCGCATCCGCGTTCACGCCGCCCGATGGCGACGACGGCGTTTGCCCCCCCTTGGAATGTGTGGAAGCGAACGTCAGCGCAGCGGCAAACGCTCCGGCCATGACAGAAAGCGCCACGCCCGCGTATATGACCGGCGTGAGAACAGCAGGCCGAACCGAGATATCAAAATTTGATCGGGCGATTTCTGCCTGCAGCAAACCGGTATCGCCCGTCACCAACGGATCGCTAGCCGTAACCAGTGCGTAGTTCAGCGACGGCGCGCGTTCTTCCATCCAGAGCGCAACGCGGCGCTTCGATAGGATATACCTACCGCGCCAAAGAATCCAGCAACCAACGCTTATAGCTAGCGCCAGAGCGGCGTTCCAACTCCACGGATTGCGGCCCGTGCCCTGACTCCACGCACCAGCGACGAGCTCGATTGCGAGCGCGGCTAGAAGAACTGAGCCTGTCCAGAGAGACGCTGAGATGATCAGCACATAACGCAACTGAGACTGTGTGCGCGCGACGCGCCGCTCCGGAGTCACTTCTCTGTTACCCGGTCAACACCACTGCGACGCAATACGATTTCAACAATCGCCAATACGATGGCGACGAGAATCATCCATTGCGCAATAACTGACGTGCCATCCATTGCGACTGGGAGCGATGCAGTGCTCGCCAACCGCTCCCGGCCGCTAGTGAGCATCAAGGCCAGAGTCGTATCGGGTCGCGATTGTGAGGGGCGGCAGGGTGCGGCTAAAGCTTTTTGAAACGCGACGAAGTCCGGGCGCAACACTGCGTCGCCAGTACTGTCAGCCGATACGAGCACCGACTTGATGCACGCACGGCCACTGTCTCTCTCGATCGCAGCCGGCTGTCCATCCACCCATCGTGCAATCACCCGCTTTCGACGTAGCGAGTCATTTATAAAACGCCATCGTCGCTCGAAGGGTGCTACGACGACATGGCCGTCCGATATTACCGCGCCAACGGTATCGATCCGGGTGCGGGCAACGGCGAAAGCCGGACGCTCGGCACCAGCAAACGCGACGGCAGATTCGGCCTGAGGCTCCGAGTCTCGTGCGGCTGCGACGCGAACAAGTCGCACGCGCCCGGGCCACACGGACCGTATCGCCGCAGTTGCACGATCGCGCTCATCTTCGGACACCGGTGACACGATTACAAGCTCCACCGAATCCGCGCGGGCGCGCAACGACGAACCGGCGCGCATGGCAGCTATCAATCCTGCGGATAGAGAGCCCGGAAGATGGCTCTCGTCCGCGCCGCCTCGCACGAGAGAGTCCGGCGTAGAGACCATGTGCGCGGCAGTATCGAACGCAATAACCAAATCGCCGCTGTTGTGAGCTGAACGAACGCTATCCCGGACCTCGTCGATGCTCGCTACGGAGCCTGAGACATCTGCTGCGAATACGCGTACGATATTCTTTCGGAATCCCGCTACCACGGGTCGGGCAAGCGCGGCGCCGACAAGCAGAACCACGAGCACGCGAATGAGCAGTAACAGTAGATCAGCGAGATTGATCGCCCGCTTGCGCGCGGCAACCGGTTCGTCAGGGACGAAGCGCGCAGTGGGAAACAGCGTCGCGCGAGGTCGCCGCCTCACGATCAGGTGCAAAGCGATGATTCCGCATGCCGCGGCTGCCGCCGCAATAAGGAAGCCGGGCGCCAGAAAGCTCATCGGCCCTCACTTAAGGTATGTCGCGGCGTGGTATCCCAAGCGGTCATGAGTGAACGATCCGCCGCACCGCATGGCCGATTGGTTCGGCGCCGGTAACGATGACGCGATACGCCGCGCCACTTGCGAGCCAGCGCGCTGCCGTCTCTTCTCTCCAATCCGCGAAAGCTCGCGAATATCCGCCGCGCGTCTTGCTGGTGACAGAACGGCGTAGGTCATCAGCTTCCGGATCCGACACGAGGGATACTGATCCTGGAGGATCAATCTCCTCGCTCGCCACTAAGTGTATTGCATACACGTCACGTCCCGACGCGATAATCTCGCGTGCGACCCGAATTGTTTCGTCCAGATCGCCAAGGAAGTCGCTGATGATCGCGATGCGTGGCGTTGCGCGCGCCGCGAGAGCGAGACAGGGCGAGAGCGGGCTCGCCCCAGCCACAGGGACGTCGTGCAGCATCCGGATAACCTCGGTTACGGCGCCGCGGCGTGCGCGCGGCTGAATCGTCGCTCGCGGGTGGCCCGCGACCATGACGCCAGTGGGATCACCGCCAGCGTGCGCTACCGCTACGAGCGCAACCGTGAGCTGTTGTGCTAGTGCCCACTTGGACCGCGGCCCTTCGGGAAAGTTCATCGACGCGCTCGCGTCGACGAGGATCCACGTAGGCGTAACCGCTCGCTCTTCCGAGATCCGCACATGCGCGCGATCACTCCTGGCAAACAACTTCCAGTCCACTCGACGCAGATCGTCGCCGGGACGGTATGGCCGATACTCAGTGAATTCCGCGGAAGTACCGCGCACTCTGGACTGATGAATACCCGGCATGGCAACTCGCGATGGCCGGCGTGCGCGCCACCGCAGCCCGTGCACGGCGTCGAGGATCTGACCATACATCGACCCGCGATCGTCGTCGTGCGGCGTGCGCCGCGTGGTCACACCCTTATTTCGCTCTTGGGCGCCTGCACGTGCTCCAGTAGATCGTCCACTACTTTCTCTGTGGACAGACCCTCAGCCTCGGCGGCGAAGTTGAGCAGAATGCGGTGCCGAAGTACTGGGTGCGCTACACGGCGCACATCGGCCGGAGTGACAGCGTTGCGGCCGGCAAGCAGCGCGTGCGCCTTCGCGCCAAGAACCAGCGACTGGCCGGCTCGCGGCCCAGCACCCCAGCGAGCATACTGTTTTACCATCTTTGTTGCATCCTTTTCATCGGGACGCGTCGCGCGTACGAGTCGAGCCACATACTGCAGCACCACGTCCGCTACGGGAACGTCGCGCACCATGCGCTGCAGCGCAATCGTTTGTTCAGCATCTATGACCGCCTCGAGCGGAGCGTACTCGCGGCCGGTGGTGTTGCGAAGAATGGCAATCTCCGCAGCCTCGTCCGGGTATGAAACCCGAATGTCGAACAGGAAGCGATCCAGCTGCGCTTCCGGCAGTGGATATGTGCCTTCTTGCTCGATTGGGTTTTGAGTCGCCAGAACGAAGAAAGGCGCCGGGAGCGGCATCGTCTCCCCCGCGACCGTGACACTGTGTTCCTGCATCGCCTCCAGCAACGCCGCCTGCGTGCGCGGTGGCGCGCGGTTGATCTCGTCTGCCAGCAGGATATTCGAGAATACAGGGCCCTGAACGAAACGAAAATGTCGCGCGTGTGATCCCGCGTCCTCCTCCATCACTTCCGTTCCAGTTATGTCGGATGGAACGAGATCGGGCGTGAACTGGATGCGACGAAAACCCAGCCTCATCGCTTCGGCGACTGATCTGATCATCAGTGTTTTTGCCAGACCAGGCACGCCAACAAGAAGCGCATGGCCGCCCGCGAGGAGCGCCATGAGAACTTCATCGAGCACCTTTTCCTGGCCTACAATTCGGCCCGCTACTTCCGCACGCAGTCGAACAGCGGTTTCCAGAAGCTCTGCGCGATTATGTAGACTATGCGGGGCAGATATCGTAATTGAAGGTGCAGTCATTTAGAGAAATACGCCAGAATGAAAGTGGTCGTTGAATAGTTCCGACTGCCGGAGCGACGCGTTCCGGAGACATCACGCGACGCGCATCATTACGGAAGTTTGAGCTTTGCCTTGTTCGACCGAACGGGGATAATCCAGAACGCATCACCGTCAAACCAGAATATCGCTAGTTGCCGGTACACGTCCGCGAGGCGAATCGCGGCCTGGATGTCGATTTCAATTGCAATACTTCTCTCGCAATGCGAACCATCCACTCCGCACGCGTCCACATCCACCTGCACGGCGTCGATCTTCCGAGCTTGTTCCCGTAACCTAGCAACCAGCGCATCATTCAGGTCCGGTGGCTGACGAGCCCCCATCGGATCCTCGGCGGTAACTACGCAGAACGCCCGTTCGAATCCCAGATGGTGAAGCATTGATCGCTCTACGACCGGCAGCTCGTGCCGCAGATCGATCCTGACGGGCGGGTCCGCCCGGAAATAGAGGATAGTCTGGGGGAACGCGCCCCATTCCTTCGGTCCTCCGCCACTCGAGTTATTCCTCGGGGGTGACTCAGAAAACAGTCGACGACCCCTCTGAGATTGCTGTCGCTGGGAGGTCGATCTCTAATGGCAGGGATACGGTGAAGGCGCTGCCCTCACCAATGCGGCTGGAGATGGTCACATCCCCGCCCAAAAGGCGCGCGAGGCGACGGGTTACACTCAGGCCAAGGCCGGTCCCGCCAACCCTGCGCGTGCTCGGCTGCTCGACCTGCCAGAAGGCGTCGAAGATCCGATCTCGATGTTCTTCGGCGATTCCTATTCCAGTGTCTCGCACGATGTAACGAACGATCGGTCCATCGTGCTGTACGATCAGCGTCACGCGACCTGCGGGAGTGAATTTGACTGCATTGGAGAGAAGATTCACCAGGATCTG
>JBDTAB010000033.1:0-55205 GCA_039924865.1 Gemmatimonadaceae bacterium
CCCCAAGTCGAGGCGCACGGCGGCGCCAAGGCGGCCACGCACACTGACGGTCTGGTCAAGCGCATCGCTTCGGCGAAATCGCCTGCTGAATACTCTCGCCTTGCGAAGTCCTTCCTCGACGAGGTGGATGTACTGGAGAAGGTGTTCGCAAAATAGCGCAGCCACCAAGCCGTTCCCAAACGAAAGAGGGCGTATTCTACCAAGCAACCAAGAGCCGGATCCGAGTGAGCCGTCGGACGACTTCGGTGCCTCCACCAGCGATCTGCGCGTAGATGGTCTGGCGCCATGCGCACCATCGACGCTGGGCAAAGACGTGCTCTCTGATGGCGCCCTCGGCCGAGTGCGCTCTGAGGCGGCAAGCGCCGAGCAGAGGGCGTCGTTCCTGGCCGCGCTCGCGCTGCTCGGATTTTCAGACAGCGTTCGCTCGGCGTTTGCGATCAGCAAACTACTGCGTCAGCATGGAGCGGAGACTGTGACACTAAGCGTCGCGTTCGCGGCCATTCTCGTAGCCGCGATCTCGTTCTTTCTATGCGGGCTTGCGGGAACGGCGACGCTACTCGATCGCGCGCACTTGCGGCTGGTTCGGGCAGCGATGCTGGGAACCCAGAGCAGTGTGCGACAACGCATTGGGAAACGAGTACTCGACGAAGCGGCGGGACCGGGGCGCGGTGAGACGACTAAAGTGCTGGAAGCGAAACTCGTTGCCGGCCTCCGTTGCACCGGCTGGTTTCTGCTGGGCGGTTCAGCGTGGATCGTGTCCAAGGTCTTCGCCGCGTGAGGCGGTCGCCTTCACCGATGCCATCTACTGCTGCAAATAGTTCGGGCGAACGGACCTATGCCGTCGGTGCGGGCTTGCAATTACAAAATCAGGTATATGCATGCCCGGATACGGATGTTTTTCCCGTCAATGCATTCGGCTGCCCAGCGCATCCTGTAATCGTACAGAAAGGTCTCGGACGTAGGTTGCAAACATGCACTACGTCATCACACGAAGCATTCGTTGGACAACCGGCGGCAATTCTCCGAGGACACCCTCATGACAGAACCTCAGTCGCGCGGCGCTGATCTGCTATTCAACAAGGTCCCGGCGGTCACGATCATATTCTGGATCATCAAGATCCTGGCGACGACAGTGGGTGAAACGGCAGCCGATGTCTTATCGACGAGCTTTCATCTTGGCTTGGTAATCACCTCCTACATAATGGGAGCGGCGTTGGTTATCGCGTTGCTGGTACAGATCCGGGCAAAGCGATACATCCCGGCGTTCTATTGGATCACTGTTGTCTTCATCAGTGTTGTGGGCACGCTGATATCCGACAACCTGGTCGACAATCTCGGCGTCAGCCTGATAACGACTACCACCATTTTTACCGCCGCCCTGATCGCGGTGTTTATCTGGTGGTACCTGAGCGAGCGGACGCTCTCTGTTCACACCATCTACAGCAGGCGGCGTGAGCTATTCTACTGGGGCGCAATCCTTTTCACATTCTCGCTTGGTACGTCCGGTGGCGACCTCCTCTCCGAGCAGCTCGGTCTCGGATACGCTGTGGCACTGGCGTTGTTTGCATCGGGAATTGCAGTCGTATACGCGCTTTACCGAATGCGCGCGCTCAACAGCGTCCTCGCATTCTGGCTCGCGTACATCCTCACGCGACCGCTCGGTGCGTCCGCCGGTGACCTGCTCACACAACCTGGAAGCGCCGGCGGGCTCGGGATTGGACGCATACCGAGCACCGTGGTGATTCTGCTGCTCGTCACAGGCCTCGTCATGTATCTCTCGGCGCAGGAAAGTAGGCATCCGCCCGACGCGGTTCAGATAAAATAGTCTGGTCGATCTCAGTGCGCCGTTACGCCCGCTCGCTGTACAGCATCCGTTTTATCACTTGCGGACTTACCGTGGCATAGATGCCCAGCGTCCAGCGTTTTGCGTGGCGGTCTCCGGGTGCCGCGTTTCCGTATCGCGGTGCGCGCATTGGGGAACAAGTTGCACGTTTCATCGCAATCGGGTTGATGATTTCGGTGCCGGTCATCATCACGTCTGGATATCGGCGGCTTGCTACACATAGAAGCGGCGGTAATAGCAACGTTGCGGCTACCATGGGAAGTGTGTTCCAAACCAAGCCTGGCGGGCGACGTACCGAGCGTGCCGCCGTTGAGACTCACGGAGCCACACTACGTCAGTCGGCGATCGACTACATGGGCCACGATGCGAGGGGCATACCGCATTATGCTCGCCGCGCGTTCTCCGCCGAGGAACGAAGGCTCCTGCGTTCTGCCTACGGAGTCGAAGATCCAAACCGGATGTACGTCTCCGATTCCACGCCCGAAGGCGTACTCAAGTACGACACGCATGTCAAGCGATGCGCAAGATGCTACGTGAATTCGTACCGAGTAGGCTTTGTCTCGATCAGACGACGCGGAGAATCATGGGATCAGCTGGAACGGCGGGTCCATCACATGACCCGGAAAGGTTTTCCTGCTTTTGTGTCGAGCACAACAACGTCGCTCTCTGCACTTGATCCGGACATCACTGGAGACGTGCGGCGGATGCTCGCCGACGCACACCACGCTGGTTTCCGACTGCGGATAACCGAAACGTACCGTTCTCCCGAGCGCGAAGCGTATCTCATGATGCTTGGTGGTTCCCGGACGCATACGCTCACGTCGCTGCACTCATACGGTCGCGCGTTGGACATCGCGGTGGATCACGGGAATCAAGTACACGCGCGCGCCGAGCGGGTTGCCTTCAGGCGCTGGCTCATTCGATATCACGGTGGCGAGTTTCGCATCGTGGGTACACCCAGCTCAACATGGGACTGGCGCCACGTAACCGTTCCAAATGCCGCCATCGGGTTTCATTCCATAGCGGGGGCGCTGGCGAGAGCACGAATCTGTCTCGGAGCGGCTCGGCCTGATTCGGCCAATGTGCTGATCGAATCATGCGATTTCAAGCCACACTTGGCGATCCGTTCGGCCCAGGGACCGTTGCTGACACAAGTACGGTCGCTCGTGCGTTCCCCTCATACAAGGAGGCTGCGATGAGATTCAGGAGTTTTGGCACGTCAGGGCTGCGTGATAGCCGCCTCTTCGTCACATGATGCCTTTCCTACCCTGGCTGTTTTCGCCGATTATGACTGCAGCAGCCTTGTCACTCGTCCCCGTGTCAGCGCAGCACGACACGACAGCCGCCGGGGCGGCGGCTTTCAATGTCGGTGAGCGCCTCACGTACGACATCTCGTTTGGACGAATTCACGCGGGGCAAGCCTATTCGGAAATATCGAGCATTGATACCGTGAATGCACAACCAGCGTGGCGAGCGATGTTTGTGCTCAATGCTGGCACGTTCTTCTTCAAGGTTCGGGACAGCACCGTGAGCTGGTTCGATGTGCACAGTCTCGCATCCCTGCGCTTCGTTCAGCATATCAGGGAAGGAAGTTACGAAGCAGACCGCGATTATCGCATATATCCAAATCGGGCCGTGTATATCCAATCCGGACACGCCGAGGCGCCTTCAGTGCCGCATCCGCTGGATGATGCATCATTTCTGTATTTCCTGAGGACGATTCCGCTGGAGGTGGGCCAGCAATACACTTTCAATCGGTATTTTCGCCCGGAAGCAAATCCGATCGTCATCCGCGTGCTCCGTCGTGAGCGCATAACGGTACCGGCTGGCACATTCGACGCGATCGTGATACAGCCGCAACTTGCCACGCACGGCGTGTTTTCAGAGAAGGGGCACGCCGAGGTATGGCTGGCCGATGATAGTACCAGAATCATTCTGCAGATGAAATCGCACGTTCGGTTCGGATCGATCAGTTTCTGTCTAACTGGATATACGCCGGGACACGCAGCAGTGCCCGCACCAGTGCCCGCACCAGTGCCCGCACCAGTGGTCCGGTCGACACCCCGTGGGCCCACTAACCCACGGACCGGATACAGCCGGTTCGGGTCCGCGTTAATCCGCCGGTAAGCTCGGATTCCATAGGTTGATGGAGTTACCCCCGGTAACACCCTGCGCGTGCTCGCGAACCGCTGATCACCCGACTTCCATGCATTCACGCACCATGCATTCACGCACCGAGATAGCCGTCCCGATTGGAATCTCGGTCACCCTTCTCGCACTCGCGGCGATGGCACTGCGGCCCGACATCGTTCCTCATGTCATCACCCATGCCTGGGACGGCGCCCGCGCCTTCTGGCCCGGTCCATTGCAGCGATCACTTCTGATCACTGCCGTTGTCAACGTCAGCGCGGGCGCGGCTGCGTTGGGGTTGCTGCTGACAGCTTTGAGCTTCGCCGCTCTTGGTGCGGTCGAGCTGCTAGCGGTTCACGGGGTGACACGACAACGTAAAGAATACGAAACCCGTGTTCCGGCGCGCGCGGTGCTCTGGATCTCGTTCCTGGCTTACGCGACGAGCCACTGCATCGGCGGAATTGCAGCCTCGACGGCGATACGCATGCGCCTGTACATGCGACGCGGCTGGCAGATCACTGACGTCGTCAAGTTGATTGCGGTGAGCTCGGGGGCTGTCTGGGTCGGTGGCGCGCTGGTCGTACTCGTTGCGTTGCCGCTTGTCGGCAACTCGTTCGTCGTCAGTGTTTCTACAACCGTGCACAATCTCGCCACGTCGCATCACGTCGGAACGCGTGAGATCATCGTCGCCTTCGTGTTGCTCTGTATTGCGATGGCAATCGTGGGTGTCACGCGGCTTCGAACCCGGATCCATCGGGCAAACACACATGATGCGCCATACGTGGTCGAGAATTCTGCGGCAGCGCTCGTAACGTCGATACCGTCAACGTCTACGCCGCCAAGTACGGCGCCGGGCGGTTCGCTGTTGACATCCAGAGCGATGTGGCTTGGCGCGCAGACCGCGCTAGCCGGCTGCGATTGGATTTTCTGTGCGGCCATTATCTTTGTTATGCTTCCCCACGGCTCGGTCTCGTTTGCGCTGTGTGTGTGCGTCTTTGTCGTTGCGAACGCAGCAGGCGCGCTGACGCATGCACCCGGTGGACTCGGTGCATTCGATGTCACGGTTCTTGCCATCCTGGGTCCCATTGCCGGTGCAGTACCAACCGCGGCTGCGTTGACATGGTACAGAGTGATTTATTACGGTGTACCGTTCATACTGGCTGGCGGCGCGTTCGCAGTCCCGGCGATCAGACATGGGGTTGCACGTGTCGGAGCCTCGAAGCGGCGCACGGCTCACACGGTCTTCGCCGCTACGCGAGCCATGGTTTTAGTAGTATCCACGGTGTTTTACCGTGCTGCTGATCAGATCCTGGAACGGCTCCTTTCATCGCGGTCGCTACGACACAGTGAGCGCGATGTGCCGGCGGCGTGGCGCGTCAGGCTTTTCACGGTGGCTGTCAGCGTGCTCGTTGTTGGGTTGATCGCACTGCGATACGGGATGGAATACGGAGGCGATGTCGGAGGTTGGATGTTGCGCGCCAGTTTGCTGCTGCTGCTTCCATCTGAGCCGCATGATCTCAATTTCCTCGTATTGATTGCCGGTGCAATTACCGTCGTTGTCGGGCTGCACTGGACTCTTAAGATCCCGCTGGCGCACATTCCCCCGCCGACCAGTGGTGACCGCGGACGGCTTGCTCCACTCGTTGCTGCGGCACCGAGCACGACCGCTCATCTGGCTCTGGTGGGTGACAAGGGCATCCTTTTCAATGACGATGGGACCGCGTTTCTCATGTACGGAGTTTCGGGGCGTACCTGGGTCACGATGGGTGATCCAGTCGGCGCGCCGAGCGAGCAGGCGAAGCTGGTGCGACGCTTCAGAGAAATGGTCGCGGAACATCATGGCCGACCTGTTTTTTATCACGTGATACCTTCGGCACTTTACCTGTATACGGACCGCGGCCTCATCCCACGCAAGATCGGAGAGTGCGCGCGTGTTCCGCTGGATCGCTTCTCTCTAGATGGACCGGGGCGGCGTTGGCTTCGCCGCGCACGCAAGCACGCCATCGCAGCAGGCTGCAGCATTGAGTTCGTGCCGCAACCTGATGTGGCGCAGCTGCTGCCCACGCTTCGCCGCGTCTCGGACGAGTGGCTGCGCGACAAGCGCTCGCGCGAGAAGTGTTTCTCCCTGGGATACTTCGATGCGGATTACCTTCGTCATTGCCCGATCGCGATTGTCCGATATGCCGGCAGAGTCGTCGCGTTCGCCAACATCTGGACCAGTGGCGGCAACCACGAGGCTTCAGTGGACCTCATGCGCTACGCCCCCGGATCTCCGGATGGGGTAATTGACTATCTCCTGTGCGAGATCATGCTCTGGGCAAGCCAGGGCGGCTTCGCGTGGTTTGACCTTGGAGTGGCACCCCTGGCCGGTGTGGAAGGTGGGCGCGGCGCGCCACTGTGGGATAAGGTCGCCAGCTGGGCCTTCCGGCGCTGCAACCGATTCTATAGTTTCGAGGGATTGAGGCGCTATAAGGCGAAATTTGATCCGGTGTGGGAGTCACGATACATGATAGTTCCTGCCCGGGCTAACGCGGCTGTCATCGCTGCTGATGTGGCACGGCTGATCGGTGGTGGCGCACGGCAGACGGCATCTCGGAAGACCCCGGATCGGGGGCGAGCCGCGTAAGGATACGCACTGCTGATATGTCCGGCTTGGTCGCTATCGCGCGAACTGATGCCGCAACGGATCACCGCGCGCCTGATCTGGGAGCCCATTTGGGGATGCAGGTCGTAGCACCTGTCGTCGAGCATCCTTGCGCGACGCACGATCCGATCGTGGAACCAGATGCCTACCTATCCGTAATAGTGCCCGCGTGGAATGGCGGAGATCGACTCCCCACTACACTGCGCGGCATCGCCGCATTCCTCGACCATCAGCCATGCGCAACAGAACTGATAGTCGTTGATGATCACAGCGATCATGTCACCGCCGATCTGCTTGTCGATATTGTGTCAGAGCTCCAACGTGACTCTGATGACCTTGTGTCGGACTTTACCGTCCTCCGCAACCCCAGCAATCACCGTAAAGGATACGCCGTTTCACGGGGGATGGCTGCTGCAAGCGGCAAGTACCGGGTGTTCACTGATGCCGACCTGGCGTAACCGGCATCCGAGATCGCCAAGATCGCGGGGTTGAAAGGCTTCACCGCGGACGCGGCAAACCTCATCTTCCCGCGGCTGACCATTCGTCGTTTCGGCTTCGATCTGAGGTGTTTGTTCATCGCGCGTGCTCACGGCCTGCGGATCGAGCACACGGCGGTGGACTTCCACTATGATGACGAGCCCACAACCGTGGACTTCGGCCGAGATGCCCTCCGCATGTTTCGCGATATCATGAAAGTGCGTTGGAATGGATCGCGTGGCAAATACGACTAGCCAGCAGACTATCACCAGGGTTCGTGATGTACCGGGCACGGCCGTCTCACATTCTCGTCGAACTGCCACGGTGGGCCAATCCAGCCCCAGCCACGCGTGCGCCATTCCCATCACGCTCTCTCCGTAATCGCGTATCTCTCGTGTTTCAAGAGCGGCCCACGAGTGATACTGCCCGCGAGCAAACGGGGTGACGTGAAGAGCAATGGAAGCGCCAGGAGAGCGATTGCGGTGTCGATGAAGCACACGGCAAATCTCGCGCGATGTCGATGCGGGATTGCCAGCGACAGCGCCGCAGCAGGAGCACCAGATTGGCCTTGCGCTGCGGCAGCAACTGCACGACCGCATAGACGAGGAGTAACGCGCCCAGCACGTTCCAGATCAGCAGCCCGATGCTCGACGGCAAAAATGACAGTGGCGCGAAAAGTGCCGCGAACGTCGGACTATACTTGAACACGTCGTGCGCTCGGTCCAGGTGATGGGCGTACAGGTCTCTTTCCACAGCAGGTTCCAAAAAGCTGCACGGAAGATCGCGTAATCATTCGCGAACTGGAACACGCCGCGGTGGATTGTGACTATGACCACGCTCGACACGTACAGAGCGACAAGCAAGTGTCGGTGCGATCGAGCAGCAACATGTCGTAGCAATCGCCGGCTCACCAGCGCAACTCACCATATGCGAGATGATGCCGAACGACACTATTGAGGCCGCGCCTCAGCAACCCACGCGACTGCACGCCGAACCACATAGCGTGCGAGAATGACGCGTTTCAGCGAATGCCCCGCAAGTGGTATTATCGAGAGCCGCAACCGCTGCCTGCCGGCGGCTACAATCGCTGAATCAGCATACCGATACGGATCGTGGTCCCCACGCACCAGCGCGACGCGTACGGAAGTCGGAAGAGCCGCGACTTCGCGCGCTACGGAGAAGCTCCCTGGTTCGTCCGGATCACCCGCGTTCGCCATGTCGCTCAATGTGATCCGCAGGTGGCCGCGAGCCCCAGGTGCGATGGCGACCACCCCCAGAAGATCCGGAATGGCGACATGACCGGCGGACCAGACTGCGAGCTCGGCTCCTATTGAGTGCCCCGCCAGGATCACCGGTAGCGCGTCCATCCCGAGTTCGTGGCGCGAAGCGCGAACGAGCGAAGCAAGCACAACGCCGAATATACTGTCGCGTACTGCAGCGGTGGTGTCGCCGGGCAGGCTCGTCAGCAGCGGCTTTACATCGAATCCCACCACAGCGTACCCCTGACCCGCCAGATCCTCAGCGAGATCCTGGTGCGCGGACCAGAATCCCACATCGTTGCCAAGAAAGAACACGAAGTCCCGTGCCGGCCCGTGGTCCGCATGAGGCGGATAGAAGAAGAGATCCGCACGTCGCAACGCCGGATTGTGCGGCACGTATTCCGAGTGCGCAGCTGGCAACGCCATCGAGGCGAGCCACACGCCGAGGCAAATCAGGACTGCAGCGAGCGTGAGCCATCGTACGCGCTTGTACGTGCCGAGAATCCTGAATGCACGACTAACCTCCATGCTCACTCAGCATCGGCGCACATCAGTGCGCGACGGAAATGCCGGTACCATGTGCCGACCAGCGTAGTGCTAACCCGCCAGCAGGCGACGGAATAAGAGTCATTCCCAGCAGCCACCGGTCAATGCGGTTTGACGGGTGTCGATGAGTCGCGCGCACCACCAGGATGCCCGATAACGTGCCAATCCCCGCACCAACAATGACATCACTTGTCCAGTGCTTGTCATCGTATACGCGGGATGCCGCGACCAGCGTAGCGACCCCGTAACTCGCGATCCCGATGTACGGTGTCGCTGCAACATGATGCGCAGCAGCCTCGCTCGTCAGTCCGGCGGCGGCCGCGAATGCGACAGTCGCATGCCCCGACGGCATCGATGCGTATCGGTTATCGCTGAAGCCTCTCCCAAATCGAAAGTCCGAGGAATTGCTGTCAGCCACCGCGTATGGACGCGCTCGTCCGCCCAGCCCCTTGAGTACCACGCTGATTCCGCCGGCCACCAATACGGCCTCGGCGCTGTGCAGTCCGACATCAGCAAGCTCGGCGTTGTGCGCGATGCGGCCAATCCCATACATGCCAGCCGTGATGATGATCGCGCCCGGATCACCGACGACTCGAACGCGCGCCAATGAGTGGAACGTTGAATTCTGCTGCGACGTACGTTGTCGCGCCCGACGTGCCCACGCGATGTCTTGGGGTGCGGCAAGCAGTGCGGCGGCTGCGAAACCGGCACCAATCAACGGATCACACCATGACATCCGCGATTCATCGAATGCGCGAGCCGCGTGCGGGACGGTATCGATTAGCGTACTACGCGAAATCGACGCGAGCTCTGGGAGGCGATCCGAAGCCGGCGCCAGCACCTGCGCTTGTGCAAGTAGAGGATTCTGGACTGGCAGCGAGATGGCCCAAGCAATGGCGACGGGAATTAGAGTGCTCCTCAGCAGCCGCGCAGACACCGAGGCCGCGAGTGACTTCGTACCATCAGTGACCTCCACGGCCGTCCCGCTGGCGGCCGGCACCAAGCCATGGAGAAATCGATACTGCGATAAATGGACGTGATGGGAGCCCAGCAGTGTGCGTCACCGGGAAGCCTGCATCCAGCCGCAATGTCGCGATGCCCTGACGCAGCGGAGAGAGCCTCAAGCCAACGCCAACCGTCGCGACTCCGAAGCGATCCCTGACGCTAGCAGCTGGATCCCACCGGAATGATCCCGCACCAAATGCGGCGGCGTCGAGCATGTAGGAATGTGTGATAGGGCGTAGGTGCAACGTCCGTTCTAGGGAGCCGGCGAGTGCCGCTTCTGCGAGCCGGCTGCGTGGAGGTAGGCTCGGAATCGTCGGATCGAAAGTGCTGAGCGCGCGTACTGTCGGATCGGGGTCGGTAAGCTCTTCGGCAGCAAGGCGCGCGCGCCACAACCCGCGCGTTGCTGCACGGTACGCGCCGATTGCACCACGAACCGATGCCGCGCTCCACTCAGGCCCTGTGCGAAAACCAGATGCCCATACGTCGGCTGTTACCAGCGAGTGCTGGCCTGGGCTCCATATCCTCCCTGACCATGCGTCCAGATGAACAGCCGGCCGCATGGTCAGAAAATCCCGGCCGACCGCGACTATTGCTTCACCTTCGGTGCCTTGGGGAACGTCCACCAGACGGACGACCCCTCCAACTGATCGCGGAAGCAACCAGTCGTTCGATCCGTACCGCGCCGTGTGTCGCGCCATGCCTACGTCAACGCCCGCAAACGAGCGGTGGACATCGAGCGGTCCGAGAACGGGTGCGGTCGGCAAAGCGACTTCCCGGGTTTGCTCACCTTCCATGCCAAAGAGCAATCGTGTAGCGCCGAAGGGCGAGACCGTTAGTAGTCGGTCGAAGAGGATAATTGCAGACCTTCGGCGAACCGTGTCGCCCGTCGCAGCGTGCGAGCCAGCATACGCACTGCGTGCACTTTGGGATAGCGCCAACTCGACTACCCACGGATCAAAGATGCTGCGTTGGTGCGTGCCGACCGACATCCGCCACGCTCCACCGTCCTTGAACACGTCTCGGCTGACCCTTCCAATTACGTCTCGCCCGGCAAGCCACGGGTCGACGTACGCCACTCCCACGCCAACGCTCCCGTTGTCAGCTCTGAGGTAAGCCTTGGCCGCTCGGCCGGTGCCCATTACGTTAAGCTCCTCGAAACCGACAACAGATCCGACCGTACCGCTCCCGACACGTAAATTCGGCCGCGCACTCCAGGCGTCGCGGGTCGTGATTGTGAGTCCTACAGGAGGCACGGTTCCCGGCGATGAGACCATTCGAGCGAGCGTCGCCCTGCCAGAACACTCGCTGGTGTATCCCGCTGTTTGCTTACTTGTCTCCGCTTGTGAGATCGCGAGCTGTACATCCGCCAGGTAGCGAAGCCGTCGGAGGCGCCTGAGTGATTCGGATACGCTCAGCGAATCCACCGTGTCGCCTGCGGCAAACAATAGCTCGCGCCGGATGGTGCTCGATCGCGTGCGTACGTGGAGATGATCAAGAGCAACGGCAGCACCAGGCAGCGGCTCCGGCGGCAGAGTAACTACACTCACCCAGCCAATCCGCCTTCCCGAGATCACACCGATATCGGCAGGAAGCCGAGCCGCTACACTCGCATGCGAGCTATCTGCAACTCGCACGCAGGCACCGTGCGGCGCACCCTGTCCGGCAAGCATCATGGGGATGCACACACCAGCAAGCCCGAAGCCGACCAGACCCAGCATCCATGCTTGACGGACGTGCGTGGGCCCGACGTGCGCGTTCTCACGCATGTGCCCGCTCAAGAAAACCTGAACGGCATGCGCGAATTCGTCCTTGCCTCCCGCTACTCGGGCCACCGTTCCGTCAGCTTCATTGCCTCACCTTATTCTGGCTCTTGGACCCAGGACGATCTCTGTAGACCGCTCGCTCTCCGGATCATCCTACGTAAATGCCGGTGAATGAAAGCATGAATAGCACCCCTGACCTATACACAGGTTAAACGATCTCCTCTGTACGATTTGCTATCGCGATCGGCACTCCATTTTGGCCTACCTGTCACGTGTTGCCGGACGGTCAGTGCCACAGGGTGACGCATCTCAACCGGGAGTAGATCGTGCGGAATCGTACGGAAACTCCGAGGGGGATTCCACCGGCGCAGGGATGTCACGTGGCAGCCAGAGAACGAATTCCGTCCCTGCCGGCGACGAGCTCGCCAGCGTCAAGCGACCGCCATGCGCCTCGGCGACCCATTGCGCAATCGCAAGGCCTAGTCCAGCTCCGCCGCCCATCGAGCCGCTTCCTGATGCGGCGCGCGAGCGTGCGACATCGGCCCGGAAGAATCGCTCGAACAGGTGTGGCTGTGCCTCGGGCGGGATTCCGGCACCGCTGTCGCGGATGCTGATAGAATAGGCGTCGGGCGCCTCTGAAAGTGTCACTGTGATCGTTGATCCCGATCCTGAGTATTTCACTGCGTTGTCGAGCAGATTGGTTACGAGGCGCCGGAGCATCCCATCATCGCCATTGAACGAAGCATCCTCGTCGAGGACGGGAAGAATGATCACTCCGGATCGCTCGGCGAGCGCACGCAGGGAGCGCACGCAGTCGCTCAGCAGCTCGTCAAGGTATAGCGCACTCCGTCTCAGCGGCTGCTGTCCGGCATCGGCGCGCGCCAGAAAGAACAGTTCGTTGACAACGACCGACAGGCGGGCGGAAGTGTCGACGATTACACGGAGCGAATCGCGGTATTCCGTTGGCGTGCGCGCATCCGCGCTGAGGGAGACCTCCGCCTCCGCTCGCATGATGGACACGGGTGTCCGGAGCTCATGCGAGGCGTCGGCCATGAATCTTCGCTGCTGCTCAAGTGAGTGATCCACTCTGGATAGCAGCTCGTTGAGAACCACGGCGAGTTGGCCTAGCTCGTCGCGCGGATTCCGGACGGGGAGTCGCTCGCTCAGATCAGTCGCGCTGATCCTGGCGGCCCGCTCGCTCAGTGCGGCTACGGGGGCGAGACTACGTTTCGCAAGGAAAGAACCCCCCACGCCGGCCGCTAACAACATGATGGGAATGGCGATGATGCATGCGAGCCGGGCGGCCTCTAGTGTCTCTTCCTCGGCATGCCGGCTTTGGACCATCGCGACACGGTACACTCCGTTCCGAAGTTGCACCGGTATAAGCGACACCCAGTAGCCCCCTTCTGCATCAGGTAGCATGAGCTTCCGTTCATTTGTCGGAGCAGATTGCATCACCGCCTCACGCAGTCGAGCCGTGTCGAGAACCGGCTCCGGCTCCGCTCCAGTTTGTCGATGGCGAACGGGCGGTGGTGGCCCGCTCAGGAGCCCACCACTGCCAGCCGCAATGCGGCGTCCTTCGTGGTCGAAGATCAGGACGCCAAGATCTCGCACGCGAAATTCCGATGCAGCCGCGTCAATCGCCGCAGAGTCCGAATTCGCATCAATTCGTTCCGCCGTCAGCTCGGTCACAAAACCAGCCGCTGCGCTGGCCAGATATTCGTCCGCCCGCGCGGCAGTGGTTCGGTCGAGGAAGATATATGCGGCGAGCGCAAAGCCGATGAGCAGAACGGCGAGAACCGCGGTGTGCCATAGCGCGAGCCGTGCACGAACGGATTGGAATATCATGGCTGTGGGATCATCGTGCTGCTAGTCGCGATCCATGCCGCGGCCGGTCTTTACGCCGGTCGGCCCTGTTGGTTTGGCTGACCCGGTGGCTGGCGCAAGCAAAATATCCGCCGGCGCCACCCCGAACAGATATCCGGCGCCACGACGGGTATGGATCAGCGGTACCTCACCTGTTGCATCCACCTTCCGCCTCAACCGATTTATGTACACCTCGATGGCATTCGAGAACGGATCATGGTTGTCGTCCCAGACGTGCGCGCAGATGGCTTCCCGGTCTACTACGCTGCCTGCGTTTCGAGCCAGAAACTCCAGCAACGAATACTCCTTCGTGGTCAGTGGCAGCAGCCGACCATTTCGATATGCCGTCTGTGCCTTGGTATCGACGGTCAGATTGTCGACCACCATTTCACTTGGGAATAGCTCCTGACCGCGACGCAGAAGTGCCCTCAGACGTGCGAGCAGCTCTTCGAATGCGAACGGCTTGGCGAGGTAATCATCGCCGCCGGCGTCAAGTCCGGCAATCTTGTCTGCGACGGTGTCGCGCGCCGTCAGCATCAGCACTGGCGTCCGATTACCACGGTGACGCAATTCGCTGCACACCACGAAGCCGTTCTTTCGAGGCATCATGACGTCCAGGATGATGAGATCGTATTCGTTCACAGCGGCCTGATAGAGCGACGCGACGCCATCGTCTGCTACATCTACAGCGTACGCGTGCTCGCGCAGCCCTTTCGCCAGCGTCTGCGCAAGTTGTTTATCGTCTTCAGCCAAGAGCACCCGCATCGCCACCTCCTCACTGGCAATGTATCGGGCGAAGCTGACGATTGGCTAACACATGGGTGCCGCCGGCTAGATGTTGTACTTTGCGCCCAGATGTATCGTGCTCCCGTAATACTCATTGAATCGGGTAATCGTGCGTGGGGTTACCGGTAAAGAGGCTGAATACAGCGTTGTTGATATTGAGGCCCTGCAACTGCATCTGCAAACGTGCATTGACGTTACTGTTGTCAGCGGAAACGTAGAGACGCCCAAGTAAGTTGTAAAACGCGTCAACATTCGTGAGAACACCGCGCGGAAAATGTCAGCATTGCAACAGGCGTCCCCAACGAGATGTCGGCGATTGCGGCGGCGCGTCACTTGAGGCTCTCAAGAAGGGCCGGGGTGCGACGGTTAGCAAAATCTCATATGTCAATTCCGGCAACGCCTGCGCACTCGGCGCCAGTTACCGCGGCTACATGGTGTACCGGCTGGACCGCGTGTGGCACGAGCCGTCGCAGCGTTCTGTGGGTCAATATAGGAGTATTCGACTCGCGAATGGTAGCGTACTCCACGCGTTCGCCATTGCCCACCAAACATTTCACTTTCCGAGTTTAGCTGGCTGTAAGCAACGACATCTACCATTCATCGAATGGTACGTCGCGGAACCGCGCATACGCTCGGCAACTTCGTACAGCTCGGCCCCACACCGATTCACGTCCCTAGAATCTGCCACCGGTCGATCACGTCCATATTGGGAGATTTCCTGTCCGTGCTCGCTCGTTCCGTAGTAATAGTTACACTCTTTGTCCTCTCGGCGCGTTCGCCATTGGTAGCACAGAGTACTCCGACCCTTGTCGGGGTCGCCGCAGCAAACGGAGAAATCGTCGGTCGTGTTGTCACAGCGGTAGCCCAGGCGCCGATTGGCTTCGCTAGAGTCGAAGTAACGAAGGCAGGCGCGAAAGTAGCCTCAGCCCGGGTGTCGACTACGAGTGACGGCACCTTTCGTGTTCCCGGCCTCAAGACCGGTCGCTACCGCGTGCTCATCCGAGCGCTTGAATACTCCCCTCACAACTTTCCATCAGTTGTTCTTGCCACATCTCCGCCGCGCCTTGATCTTGGAACCGTGAAACTGGCGCCGGTCGCGCTCCAACTCCAGTCGGTGCGGGTCGGCGCACAACGACCTGACGTCCAACTGAGTCCAGATCGCAACACATTTGTAGTGCGCGACATGCCGAGCACCCAGGGAGGTACTGCGCTCGATGTGCTTCGGAATGTGCCGGCTGTGGATGTTGACATCGATAACGTCGTCAGCCTGCGCGGCAACTCGGGCGTGACCGTCGAAATAAACGGACGCACCAGCCCGATGAAGCCGGCGCAGCTCGGAGATTTTCTCGCGCAACTACCAGCCGCTATCGTAGACAAGGTGGAAGTGATTCCCAACCCCTCGGCGCGGGATGATCCCACTGGCGTGGCAGGAATCATCAACATCGTCCTCAAGCAGAAGGCAGACGCCGGGACGAGCGGGGGAATTACCGTAGGAGGCGGAACGACTGGACACGTTGACGTCGGTGGCAACGTTGGATACCAGCGCGGGCCACTTTCCTTTTACGGCAGCTACGGTTTCCTGCGAGACAATCGCCCCCGGCACGAGTCAATCTATCGCCATAATAACTACGTTGTGCCAATGACGTTTCTCGAAGAGTCAGCGCTGCGTACGCAGATCCCGCTAGCGCACACGCTGACGGGCAGCACCACATATAAGCTCGGAAACAACGATGAGCTGTCAAACGACATGATATACAGCACACGCGCGGAGACCGAGTCGTATGGGATCGTCTATCACGACTTGAATTCCGCGCACGTCCTAACTGGTGCGAGCGACCGGACCACTCGCGACGTGAACCACGAGGTCGAGTTTGAATCAACTCTCGGATACAAGCACACCTTCCCCGGCAAAGGCCACACGCTGTCGAGTGAACTGCGCATATATCGAGACCGGGAAGGCGGGCCCAACAGCGTCGTGGCAGACACCATTCCGCTAGATGGCTCTCCCTCTATGGTAACGGCGCTGGAGAACCACACTGGATGGGCTCACCCTCACGAGAACTCACTTAAAGTCGACTACGTGCGTCCGCTCTCGAGCTCCATGCGCCTGGAGACCGGTTACAAGGGATCCCTACAGGACTTTCATACGACGCTGAACACCCAGGTGTTCGACGCGGCGTTGACGACTTACCGACCCGATTCCAGTCGTAACAGTGATTTCACGTACCGACAACTCGTGAACTCCGCCTACGGAATGGTCGACGCCCAAGCGGGGCAAGTTCCTGCTCCAAGGGGGAGTCCGCATAGAACAGGCAACCACGAAATTTCATCTGAACCTCAGAAATGCGACGTACGACAACCTCTACAACAGCACATTTCCGAGTACGCTGATAGCGTATGACATCGATGATGCGCGCCAGATCAAGCTGAGTTACTCAACGCGAATTCAGCTCAACCGACGACACAGATCTGCTAGACCCAACGCCGCGTTATGCAGATCCGCTCAATTTTTTCCGCGGCAATCCTTACCTGAAACCAGCATACATCCGCGCGTTCGAGCTCGGATTTCAGCGTACCGCCGGTAACATGACAATACAGCTTACACCATACTACCGGCATTCTCTCAACGCGGTCGCTACCCTTCGAACCATAGACAGCGCCGGCGTGTCGACGCGGACGTTCGCGAACGTGGGTACGACCGACTCGTATGGTACTGACGCGAATGTGGCACTCAGCGGCGGGCGGGTGAGCGGATTCGCGGGGACGAGTCTGTTCCGCCAGGTAAGCAATGCGTCCAACCTCGCCGCCAATCTCAACGCGCGCACTTTCGGTTGGAATGCCAGAACCAATGTGTCGTTTCACGCATCGAGCACGCTTGATCTGCAGACCTTGCGGTTTTATCGCTCCGCAATGTCAGTTGCGCAAGGTAGGAACGCGAGCCGTACGCGATTCAGCCTTGCAGCTCGCCAGAAACTGGTGGGCAATAGGATGAGTTCGTCGCTTCGCGTCATTGACCCGTTGAATACGTCGCGCGAACGATCGACCACTGTGACCCCACTGTTCTATCAGCTGTCGGATCGAACCAGAGAGCCGCGCGGCCTCCTGCTCAGCGTGAACTGGATGTTCGGGCGGGCGCCGAAGTCGGACAACAACGGAATACTCGATCAGAGCAACGGTGACGGAGAATAGCAACTGGCGGCCAGCGCGATAATGCGCAGCGCAGAGCTTGTCCAAAAACACAACGACCACCCGCAATAGCGGGTGGTCGTTTTCCTTGATCAACTCCTATGCAACGCCTACTGCGAAACCTTGCCGCCATGCTTTGTCGAGGCGATGAAGCCTGCGATGTCGCTCTTGAGCTGCTTGGCTGACGTCTGGTTGAGGTAAGCCATGTGCCCGCTCTCGTAGTACTTGAATTCCACACGATCGGCGTACGTCTTATCGAAGCCGAGGTGCTTGAAGCTGTATTCAGCGTTCGCGAATGGCGTGGCCGTATCGTAGTAACCGGCGCCAACCATCACGTGGAGGTATGGATCCTTCGCCATTGCCGTGCGCAGCGGTTCCATCTCGCTCGGATATCCATTGCCGCCGAAACCGCCGGAGCTGAAGTCCCAGCGACCGGAATGGCCACCCATAAAGTACTGGAGATTGCTGGAGTAACCCAGGTCGCTGTGCAGGTAGCGCATGAAGCCCGACATGAATGCGCCCGTCGGTGCCACATCGGACGGATCGTAATCCTGGCGCCCGCTCGACGCATTGCCGTTGATTCCGATCATACGCGAGTCGTAGCGGCCAAGCATCTCACGCTGGTCGCGCAGAAGTTGCGTACGGAAAGCGCCTGCGTCGACCCGGAGGTTTGTCTCCATCACAAACTGCGGCGTCAAGCCCGTGAACCGCGCCACTTTCTGCGCAACTGCCTCACGCTCGGCTTGCGACGCCGAGTTGCCCTTGGCGAGCGCCGTCATGTAATCGCCGAACGCGTAATCGCGCGACTGCTGGACCACCTGCTGGAGCGTCTCCTTCTGCAGATCCGGCGGCAGTTTCTTATGAAACCACGCGGTTGCGGTGTACGTCGGCAGGAAGGTGGAGTACCCGATGTCGTTGTCCGGCGACTGCGAGATGTACTGATAGCTCAGCACTGTGCCGAGCAGCATGATTCCGTTGAGCTCGATCCCCTCAGCCGACTGAAGCTCGGAGGCGAGACCGGCGGAGCGGAACGTGCCGTAGCTCTCACCAAAGAGATACTTGGGCGACTGCCAGCGGTGATACTTGTCCAGGTAGTCGCGGATGAACTCGCCGAACATCGCGATGTCGTTGCGCGAGCCCGTGAAATCGGTCGCCTTTACGCCCTTGGCTGGGCGCGTATAGCCCGTCATCATCGCGTCGATCTGAACCAGGTCGGTCACATCGAGCGGTGAATTGGGATTCTCGACCAGGTTGTATGGAGGTGCGGGTTGCGTGCCGTCAGGGCCCATGTCCGGATGCATCGGCGCCATGATTCCCATGTCGAGCCAGAGCGAAGAGGAACCAGGCCCGCCGTTATAGAAGAACGTGACCGGGCGCGTGGTGGCTTCCTCGCCGTCCTTGGTGTAGGCGATGAAAAAGACAGAAGCCTTGGGCTTTCCGTCTTCGTCGCGCAGTACCATGGTGCCCGTGTGGGCTGTGTAGCTGATCTGCTTGCCGTTGATGCTGGACGTGTGGTGCGTTACGACGATCTTCTCGATCGCAGGTACGCCCAACGTGTCCTCGGCATCGGCTCCTCTGGCTCCTCTGGCTCCGAATGCGCCGCCTGGCGCGCCGGGCGCAGTTGACGCGGCTTGCGCACCGGGTGTCGCCTCTGGCGCGCCGGGTCGCCTCCCCTGGCGCTGTTGCGCGGCAAGTGGTCCTGCTACTAAAAACGCTGCGGCGGCGGCGCTGAACAACAGCGGGCGCATTTGCATGACTGCGGTCTCCTTGATGGTGGTCCGTCACGGACGCTGGATTCGGACGAACAGGCCGATCGGGCCAGCTCTATAGGAGCCGTCCCGTCGAGTTCTATTGCGTCCCATACATATCGCGCGAGCCGGCCGATCCGTTGAGGTGGATGCTCAGGATCGGGGACAAAAGTGGTCGGCAGGCGTTGTCAGGCGCCCTCGCCAGACCGCCCCACCAGGACCGACCTACCATGTTATGCAGCAATCCCTACAGACACGCCGTCGCGTCAGACGATTATCGATCGCGGCCGAAAGGGTCACCTGAGACTGCTTCGGTGTGAAGCGCGCACTTCCACGATCCGTCGCGGCGAACCCACGTCGACGAATCGTTGGACTCGAGGGTTAGCGGTTTGCCGTCTACGGTGAGCTTTTCGCGCACCTTGTACGCTACGATTGCGACATCTTCGCTGATCATGCGCGCTTGCACGTCACTCATGTCGTATGAGTGAAGATCCCACTTTCCGTCGGCCGTCAACTTTCGATACTGCTCGTTCGTGATGGCACTCACTCCCCGCGCACCGGTAATGATGCATGGATCGTCGCTCAGTCTTACAGCGGTGTCCACATCCTTCGACACCATCGCGTCCCAGTACTTTCTCTCAAGACGTAGAAGCGTGGTGGCTGCGTCGCTTGGCATGGCCAGTCTCCAGTTGATGATGCTAAGATCCTCAATGCAGACGCCATGCCGCATGCGCCGCGAACATCATTCCTTCGTTTGGGCCTTTACAATGCGTGATGTAACCGACAGTTGACCCACATGCCGCATGGAGTGTTCAGCACCATGGGTCAGACAGCCAATCACCGTTGATGGCAGCTTTGCTCGTCCAACGGCGCGAAAGTCGGTGAGTGTCGATGCATCGGTCGCTCGGAGCTGCGCGAGTGCCGCTTCAACGCGAGCGGATAGCGCGCCAAGGATTGACTTGACGTCGGACACATGCACGGGCTCCGCTTCCGTCTTGATCGCAGCAAGCTGTTCCGACGATAACCCTTCACCGCGTGCGTACGTGAACAGTCGGTCGATGACTCCGTTTATGTGCCGTACGTGAAATGCGCACGATGCGACATTTGCGGGCCGCGCGTTCCACTGCGCGTCGGTCAGGCCCTCCACCATTTCGTTCACACTATCGCGAGCCTGCAGAAGCATGTGTGCTACCGGTTGGACAAGCGCCGGCACACCCTCTACCGGACCACGCTGCCACCATTCTGTATTTGCCATGATTGGATCAATTCTCCTTGAGTTCTCGTGATGCGCGTGTGCCTAAACACGTCGCACATCACACCATTCACCAAACGTGCTTCAACCAACGTACTTCCTGCCGTCCCGCATTAACCAAGCCTTTCGCAACCGTTGCTACCGGCCGGCCTTGGGTGAACGCGGATGCAATTGCATACAGCGATCTCATCGAGAAGTGCGGCCCAGTTGAGATCGCATAAACCGGTTCCCACCGCTCCGGCGCGAACTTCGCCTTGAACGAATCCAGTCCGGCAAAATTGTAGAATCGTCTCCCGTGCGCTCGCACCCACTTGAAGCCGAGCCGGATCAGCAACGACGGACTCGTCATCGCTCCCGCCCTCGCCGATAACGGCGCCAAGCCAAGCGTGACATATGTCGCGCCCTGCTGTGCCACCCACCGCACGGCCGCGTCGATCATCATTTCGGCGGTCCCGTTCGGCGCTTCATAACCACGCACAAATTGTTCCGTGAGCCAGCCATTGCGGGCTGGTATCGGCGAGGCCACGAGGAAGCCGACTGGCAGCTTTCCGCGACTGGCGACGAAGACGCGCCGATCACGCAGTTGTCCCAGTGTCTCTGGCTCCACGAGAAAGTGCAGCGGCGGTAGTCCGCGCGTCCCCAACCACTCCTGAAGCAGTTTCTTCAGCTCGGGATTATGCTCCGCGCGGTCGGACGGCCATAGCTCAACCGTTACACACTTGTTCCGTGCGCGATAAAGCTGGGCACGCAGCGATGCGTGGCTCGCCATTATCCCGTCCCACGCCTTGGGATCCCACGATGGTTGAGCACCCAGCAGTATTGCACTGTGCGACGCGTCATCCCGGTACAGCGAGTCGAGCCGCTCCTCGGCGCCAAAATAAACGACGCCCGAACCACCTGACCCGGCGTCACGCTCGAATTCCTCGGCGACGTCTCGCAAATCGCTATTCGCAGCAATCGGTGCCCCACCTACTACGCGCTTGCCACCCGCGCGCACGTATCCCACCACCGCCGGATGCGTGGCGGAAAACCATAACTTGAAGCCGGGATTCAGGATCTGATACGCGGTCGAGTTCCACCCGTACTCGAGCACCAACTCTCGCGCCCGACCATACTCGGCGCCCTTCTGCACGGCAGGCGGCGCAACATTCATGGCGCTATTCTATCGCCGGCTGTGCGGCGGAAGCCCCAGCACGCGATTGAACCAGCGAACGAAGGGCAGCATCGTCGCGAAATGCTTCGCAACAATATCGGGCAGCTTTGCACTCAATATTTCGCGCTCCGTGAGATCCCTGTGCACGGTAAACGACTTGTAGCGAAGCAAGTCCGCCGCGGGATGGTCGGCATCGAACCCGCGCGGAGTTCGCTTCAGTAACGCTTCCTCGCTCAACGCGCTGAAGGAGCGTTTGAAAGCGGGTTGCTTGAGGATCCCTCGCAATGCGTCCGGATCGTCGGCAATTGCTTCGCGAATCGTCTTGAGCGCAGCCGTCGGAGGCATCCAGATTCCACCTGCGACGATGCACTCCTTTGGAGCGATCTGAAAGTAGAAGCCCGCACCGCCATGTGCCGCCTGCGTTCCCACAGCATGGCCAGCGTCGCGATGATAGAACCACGCAGCAGCGTTTGTCTTGTACGGAGATTTGTCTTTCGAGAATCGCACGTCGCGGTAGATACGGAACACCGATCGTTTGGGATTGCCTACCATCTCCGGCGCAAACTCGCCCAGCCTGGCGTCGACTTCTTCTACCAGAATACGTAATGGATGCTTTACCTCGCGCTCGTATCGATCCTTGTTCACCTCGAACCAGTCACGACGGTTGTTGCGTGCAAGCGATCTGAGAAACTTGAGCGCACCGGGCCCGAATCCAGTGAACTTCTCGACATCCGTTTGTGTTTTAGCCGACATTGCTCCCTGCTCCGATCATGCTTCCGCAGTTGCTTCGGCCGTTACTTCCGCAGGGCGGACGGAGATGCGACGCTCGTCGTGGTCGCGTTGACCCAGAAACTCGCCAATCCCGCCAAGCCAGTCGACATGATCGCAAATGATCTTGAGCGACGCAAGCATCGGCACCGCGATAAATGCACCAGCGATACCCCAGATCTCCCACCAGAACGCCACGCCGATGAAGATCGCAACGGGATTCAATGCGAGACGATGTCCCATCACCATCGGCCCCACAAAATTTCCCTGAATCAGATTCATTGCTACGAACGCGCCCGGAATGAGCAATGCGTGCCCCACGGTATTGAATACAGTGAGAGATGCAATCGTGAGTATAGCGATCAGCATCAGCGCGCCAATGTACGGGATGAACTCCAGACACGTTACGAGCGCGCCCCAGAGAAACGGATTGGGCATCCTGAACGCGTACATCAGCGCTGTGAATACGAGGCCCTCCGCCACGTTGAGAATGAGCGACGTTACGAGGTATCTCGATATTGACGCTTCGATCTCCCGCGCGATCTCTACCGCCGTGCGCTGGCTCGTTTTCCGCGTGGTGATTTTAATCGTCTTCTGAAGAAAGAGATCTCCAGCCGCCAGGAGGAAGAACGTCAGCACGAGTACTTCCAGTAGCCCACCAATGAGGCTCTGCGTCGTACCAAAGAAACGGGAACCCATGGTGGGCCCTGCAACCACTACCTGCTGCGGCTTGGGCCCGGATCCGGAGACGCTCGTTACACGGTCCATTTGGTCGGCCGTGCGCGTCACCTGTTCCATTGGCTTCATGATCTTGTGCAGCTTCTCGCCAGCGTGGCTGAGAGTTTCTGGTGCGGACTGGAGCCATTCCTGTGCCGGTGAGGCAAGCGAGTAGGTGCCGTAGCCCAGTCCGCCTGCAACGCCGAGTATGAGGATCGCCGCCGTTAAGGGAGCTGGCAGGTGAAGCCTTCTGCGCGACCAGCGAATTGCAGGGCCGAGCAGAAAATGCAACTCTACCGCGAAGAATATCGGAATGAAGAACGCCCTGCCAAAATAGAGCGTGTAAACCACAGCCAACAGCGCAATAACAGAGAGGCTCAGCGGATGGCGTGGCGCTGCCAGACCCGCTGAGCCGTCTTCGACTGTGACTACTTCTTCCTCACTCACTGCGCGTCACCGCGCAGATGCAACTCCCTGCGCCTTCTGGGCGAGAGCGAACAGTCCCTGCGTGTTATGTACATTTTTGAGAGCCTCGATTGCCCGCTGAAGCTGGTTGTCATCGCTGAGGAATTTGCGCTTCGTAGCCGAGTCACCAAACGCCATCGACGTGATGCGAACGCCCAGGAGTCTGTCGATCTCCGTGCTTCCGCCCTGCGCGAGCAGCGCCGAATCCACAATCACTCCCTTCTGCTTGAGAAGCGCGATAAAGTCGTTGCGCATCTGCGGGGTGACCGTAAAGTTCTCTTTGACCTTCGTCTTCATCTCGCCCGCATAATCCTGCAGCTCCTGCGCAAAGATCTGCGACTTGGGCGCAAGACTCTGAAGCAGCTTCTGCTCCGGCGTACTCAACGTGTCGGGCTTGACGATGATGTCGGGCGTGATTCCGCCGCCGCCGTAAACGATGCGTCCAGCGTCACTCTTGTACTGAGGACGCGCGCGACGCGCCGAATCGGTCTCGAGCGAATCCGGCATCACTTCTACGAACTCTCCGTCCGGCAGCAGCTTCCGTTCCTTCTGAATTGAGCGGCCACTCGGCGTGTACCACTTGGCCGTCGTCATCTTGAGCGCGTAACCACCGTCCAGTTTGTACAGGCTCTGTACAAGACCCTTTCCAAACGATGTCGTGCCCATGATGAGTGCGCGGTCGTGATCCTGCAGCGCACCAGCCACGATTTCCGATGCGGATGCCGTACGTGGATCAACAAGTACCACGATTGGAATCGTCGGAACTTCGGGCTTGTCCGTTGCACTGTATGCCTGCACTTCGCCAGTGCGACCGCGAACGCTCAGGATCGACTTGCCTACGGGAAGGAAGAGATTGCTCGTGGCGATCGCCTGGTCCAGGAATCCACCGGGATTTCCACGCATGTCAAAGACGATCTTGGTCGCGCCCTTCTTTGTAACGTCCTTGATCGCGTCCGCAACTTCCTGCGCGGCCGTCTCGTTGAACTGCTGAAGTGGGATGTAACCAACGTCGCCGAAGACGAGCGTGTACGGGACCGCTGGAATGTGTACAATCGCACGCGTGAATTTCACCGGGATCGGCTCGTTGACGCCACTGCGGCCAAACTCGACGTTCACGGTGGTGCCCGGGTCGCCCTTCAGCTTGTCGGAAACCTGCGTCGTCGTCCAGCCGCGGGCATTCGCGGTGTCGATCTTGAGAATTCGATCGCCTTCCATCACGCCGCCGGCCGAGGCAGGCGTGTGCGGGAAAACACGCTGAACCGTCACGAATCCGTTGGTCGGCGCGATCTCCATTCCGATGCCGCCGTACTTGCCACCAGTCTGCTGGCTGAACTGATCGTATTCCTTCTTGGTCCAGAGAACGGAATACGGATCGTTCAGTTCCTTCACGAGACCCTTGGCGGCTTTCTCGTAGAGATCGTTGGGCGGCACGCTGTCCACGTACCGGGACGCGGTGATGCGCAACACCTCGTCAAGCAGCTGAGCGCTCGCAACGGTGTCGTGCTGTTGATAGACGAAGGCTCCGACAACGAGCGGAAGCATGACCGCCGAGAGGGCGGCCAGATGTGTAAAGCGAAGTTTGCGCATATTGGTTCTAAAACTACGGGGCTATAGTGTTCCGTGTTGCCAGCACGTAGTCCACGTGCCAGTCCCTGTCTATTTGATGAAACCCGGCGTCGCGCAAAAGTCCCGCAGCGATAAGCATCTCGTGAGCCGGCTGTAATACCCGCTGAAGATGTGAAGGATATCGCTGTGTGAGAGGCAATTGCGAAGCCAGCCGCTCAAGGCTCACCCGCCAGGTCACCATGTCCTGAGCCCTGGCCGTGGCCAGCAGACGGTAGAGGCGGCGAGCCACGGGATTCGACAGACTGCCATAGTGATGAAGCGAGAGTGAAATAGTGTTGCCAGCCGCGATGTTGCCGCGAAGGTGCGGCGAAATCACCACCCTCGCGTCGCCCGGCTCCGACGCCGAAATCGCCGAAAAGAGCGGCAACTGGTTCTTGTCCGTCGTCTTGCGCCGCTCGATCGTCACAGAGTTGAAAACGGTAAATGTGCCGTCGAACGGTTGTTCGGATCGATCTTCGTACGCGCCAGTTGATTCGAGTCTCGTCCGGACCAGCCGATTCAGTGAGGAGCGCAGTTGCTCGTATGTCCGACCGTCGGCCTTTCTGCCGATTGAGCGGAGGAAGGAGTGCAGGGTGAATCGAACCGCGCCGTCCGCCGGATGGCCGGCCTCGCCGTACCTGTGGATCACCTCGACATAGACGTCCTGGTCGAACGTCCCCGGGAGCCTGTCGCCAGGCGCGGGCAGAACCCTCCATCGACCGCCACCATCCGGTAGGTACGTTATCGCACCATCATCGGCCGAATCACTCAGCCTGAAAAGAGGGAGAGCTTCAAGCGACCGATCCAGGATGACCATCTTGCTCGTTGTGCGCCGACCGGTTGCTGCGAGGTGCATACCTTATAGAATAGGCGATGCCACGGGGGGTGGAAGAGGTAAAATCCGTCGTGGAACGATAAGTGATAGCACAAGGGAGCAGGCCGAGCCATAACGGAACGGCCGGAGGGCGTGCCGATTCAACAGCAGCATGACAATTCCTTGAAAGCGCTCTTCAGGTATTCCGGCGAGATCGCGGCTATTATCGTGATCGTGGCCATGGTGGTCGTTGGCGTCCTCACGGTCACGCATTCCACGCCAGTCCGGACCGTGATTTCTCCGGGAACGGACGATCGGCCGCCGGCGCCCGGCGATTCGTTGTTTGCCCAAACGATGGAGCTCTACACCGGCACGCACTTCTCCCGAGGCAACCGCGTTACGCTCTGCCTCAATGGCGATGGTACGTACCCAAGGCTCTGGGACGATCTCTCCTCCGCGAAGCGCACCATAACGGTCCAGATGTACTACGCAGAGCCTGGCAAGGTGACCGACGAGATGCGGGACCGACTCGTCGCGCGCGCGCGCGCTGGTGTGAAGGTGCTTGTCTTGCTGGATGCGTTCGGCTCCGGACCGCTGCTCAAGACGGATTTCGTTCAGACACTTAGAGCCGCGGGTGCGCGCGTTGCCTGGTTGCGCCCAATCCGGTGGTACACGCTCAACCGCGCGGCAACGCGCTCGCACGTCCGTGTGATAGTCGTCGATGGCCACATCGGCTACACGGGTGGCTTTGGACTCGCCGACTACTGGCTCGGCGATGGTCATCACAACAATCAGTGGCGCGAATCAAACGTTCGCTTCGAAGGTCCGTCGGTTGCTGCGCTGCAGGCAGCATTTGCATCGGGTTGGGCAGAGGCGACTGGCGTGTTGCTCACGGGCTCGGAGTTCTTCCCGCCGGCTATCTTCGAGCCCGTGGGTGACAAGGTTGCGGGCTTGATGCACACCACGCCCGTGGTCGGAAGCACGGCGGCGGAACGTTTCCTCGCACTTACGATAGACGGTGCGCAGAAGACTCTTTACATCGAGAACTCGTACTTCGTCCCCGACGCGCAGTTTCGCACGATGCTGGTCCAGGCCGTGAAGCGTGGCGTGGACGTACGCGTCATCACCGCGGGCGCAAAGGGCGACGTGAGGACAACGGTATATGCCGGACGCTCCTATTACGACCAGATGCTGCGCGGCGGAGTTCGTATCTTCGAGTACGCACCAACAATGATTCACTCCAAGACCATCGTCGCCGATGGCGAGTGGTCTTCCGTAGGATCCATGAACTTCGACAACAGATCCATGGCTTTCAACGACGAAGCCAACCTCAACGTGCTCGACGCGAGTTTTGGTGCGCAAATGGATTCCGTGTTCATGGACGATCTATCCTACTCAAAGGAGATCAAGTTACCCGAGTGGAATACGCGGTCACTCGGCGAGCGAATCGAGGAATGGGCAGCGGAAAAACTGTGGCGCGTTCTGTA
The DNA here is from genome assembly GCA_039924865.1 of Gemmatimonadaceae bacterium. Taxonomy (GTDB): domain Bacteria; phylum Gemmatimonadota; class Gemmatimonadetes; order Gemmatimonadales; family Gemmatimonadaceae; genus Fen-1247. The sequence goes on from JBDTAB010000033.1 coordinate 27,515, forward strand.
GATCCTCTCGCAGGCTTCCATCCAATCATTCGCGAGTGGTTTGCCGAGTCGGTTGGCGACCCCTCGCCACCGCAAACTCAGGGCTGGCCCGTAATCGCCAGTGGTGGGCATGCGCTTATTCTCGCACCCACCGGAACCGGCAAGACCTTCGCGGCATTTCTGTGGGAGTTGAATGCTCTGATCGTCCAGGGAATCGAGGCACCGCTTGCAAACGGTGTGCACTTGCTGTACGTGTCGCCGCTCAAGGCGCTCAACAACGACATCCAGCGCAATCTGGACCGCCCGCTTGCGGAATTGCGCCGGAGATTCGAATCGGCTGGCCTCGCCTTTCCAGAGATAAGAGTCGCGGTGCGCACCGGCGATACTCCATCGAGCCAGCGCCAGAAGATGATTCGCAAGTCGCCGCACATCCTGATAACGACACCGGAGTCGCTCAACATCATGTTGACGTCGCTTCGCGGCCGCGGCATGTTTGCGTCGACGCGGACGGTGATTCTCGATGAGATTCACGCGGTTGCGGGAACCAAGCGTGGCGCACACCTCGCGGTCACGATGGAACGGTTGACCGAGCTCACCAAAAATTCAGAGGGCCCCCAACGCATCGGGCTCTCCGCAACGCAGCGCCCACTCGACGAAGTCGCACGCTTCCTTGGCGGAAGCGATCGCGCGGTATCAATCGTCGATTGCGGACTTGCAAAGGAATTGCAGCTCACAGTACGGTCGCCGGTGCCCGATCTCGCAAAAATCGACGGAAGCGTCTGGCCATCTGTAGCTAAGCTCGTGCTCGACGAAGCGCGCGATGCTCGCACGACACTTGTGTTCGTCAACAACCGGGCACAGGCAGAGCGGATCGCGGCACGCGTGAACACGCTCGCCGAGGAGGAAATCGCGCAGCCATACCACGGCTCGATTGCGCGCGAACGGCGTCTCGCGCTGGAGCAACGGCTCAAGGCCGGAGAACTGCGCGCGCTCATAACAACGAGCTCGCTCGAGTTGGGTATCGACATCGGCACGGTTGATCTCGTGATCCAGCTCCAATCACCCAAACGTGTTTCGGCGGCTCTGCAACGCGTTGGCCGCGCTGGTCATACACTCGGCGTTCCAAGTCGTGGTATTTTCGTTCCGACATTCCGCGACGATGCGATGGAAACGGCTGCAATAGTCGCTGCGATGCGGGCCGGTGAAGTGGAGCCTACGCGAGTGATTCAGAATGCACTCGACGTGCTGGCTCAGGCGATTGTCGCTGCGGTATCCGTGGATGATTGGGATGCCGACGCACTCTACACGCTCGTCCGCAGGTCATATCCGTACCACGCGCTTCCACGCGCGGCTTACGATGAAGTACTCGCGATGCTCTCAGGCAAGTATCCATCGGAGGTGGCTGCGGAACTGGAAGCGCGCATATCGTTCGATCGCGCGACCAACATGCTCACGGGTTCTCGAGCCAGCAGGATGACCGCCGTGATCTCCGGCGGAACGATCCCCGATCGCGGCCTCTACACGGTGAACCTTGCGGATCGGACAAGGCTCGGTGAGTTGGACGAGGAATTCGTTCACGAATCGAGAGTTGGCGACGTCTTTCAACTCGGGTCGACTACATGGCGCATCAACGAGATTGGCCACGACCGTGTCGTAGTCTCTCCAGCGCCAGGTGCGCCGGCACGAATGCCGTTCTGGCACGGTGAATATTCCGCGCGGTCGGTGGCCCTCAGCTCGCGTGTTGGAGAGTTGCGGCGGCAGCTGGTAGAAGGCGTAAGTGATTCCGAACTGCGTTCCCGCTATGAATGTGATGAAGCGACGATCAACACGCTGCGCCGCTACGTAGACATGCAACGGCTATCGACTGGAATCGTACCCGACGACCGCAACATCGTGCTGGAGCATTTTCGCGATGAAACCGGCTCGGTACGCGTCGTGATCCACGCCACTTTCGGCGGCCGCGTAAATGCACCCTGGGCGATGGCCCTCGCGCACCGCGCGCGCGAGTTGCTCGGCGGCGTCGACGTGCAGGTTCAGACCACGGACGACGGCATCATGCTTCGAATGCCGGACCTCGGTACGCTGCCACCATTGCAATCGCTCATCTCGATGAGCGCGGCAGAAGTAGAGCAACTCGTAATGGAAGAGGTGGGAGGGTCGTCGCTCTTCGGCGCCCGTTTTCGCATGAACGCAGGCAGGGCACTCCTGCTGCCACGGGGAAGGCCGAACAAGCGCATGCCACTATGGCTGCAGCGGCTCAAGGCACTCGATCTCCTGCAGACGGTGCGGGAATTCCCCAGCTTCCCGATTCTCGTCGAGACGTACCGCGAGGTTCTGCAGGACGCGTTCGACGTGGAATCACTCAAGGAAGTATTGCGTGCCGTAGAAGACAGGCGAATCGCGGTGCATGTCGTGCAGACAGATATTCCGTCGCCCTTCGCGGCGAGCCTGCAGTTTGGATTCGTGATGGACTGGCTCTACGGAGACGATACGCCGCGCGCGGAACAGCGTGCCGCGCTTCTCTCGCTCGATCGCACGATGCTCGATGACGTAATGGGCAATGTCGAGCATGACGATGAAACGTTGAAGGCGCTTTGGGCGATCGTGGATCGTCGCCGTCCGCGGTTGGAGACCAGTACCGATCCGGCACGAGCAGCGGATTACGGCGAGGGTGAGGGCGGCCGGCGAGGACTGTTCGCAAAGTATGTCGCACTTGCTGGCCCGATCACGGCCCAGGAGATCCACGATCGCTACGGCTGGCCGCTTCACTGGATCGAGTCAACGCTCGCCGACTGGCGCAAGCGCGGTCGAGTAGTGGTCGGAAAGTTCAGGCCAACTGTAAGCGAGACAGAATTCCTTTCACGCAAGACCGCCGAAATTGCCAGGCGACGGGCGCTTGCATCGCTCCGTAAACAAATCGCCGCTGTGGAGCTGCCCACATTTGCCGCGTTCCTCGCACGGTGGCAGCATGTCGACCCCCGCGATCGCGTGGATGGCTCGGCTGGTGTCGCGATTGCACTACGTCAACTTTATGGACTGGCACGACCTGCGGTTGGTTGGGAGCGCGACTATCTCAAATCGCGTGTTCGCCAGTACAACCCTGCCTGGCTCGCCGAATGGATGGCGGATGGTGAGGCAGTATGGGTCGGAGAATCCAGCGCCGATCGCGACGCGGCGTCGGTAGCGCTCACTCGACTCAAGTTCTTTCAGCGTGGCACAGGTAGAACCTGGTTGCAGCCATCCGATGAGTCGGTGATGCTCGAACTCAGCGCAAACGCGAAGACAGTGTATGACGCGATTCTGTCAGAAGGTGCGTCGTTCATTACGGATCTTCAGGTAGTTCTCTCAATCACGCCGCTCTCATTGCGTGAAGCATTGCGAGAGCTTTCCGCATTCGGTCTCGTGACCAACGACACAGCTGAGGCGATGCGCCAGATCGTGCGATGGAAACCGATTACACCGAATGCGGCCTACGATCCTGATCGTTGGCTTCCACCGCGTTTCTTCGAGACGACGGATCGCCCAATCCGCCAGCGTAGGCCCAGCTTGCGGAGTCTTCCCAAATGGAGCAGACCAGACCGCCCAGGTCGCTCTGGCGGATTGTCTGCCTGGATGGGCCGCTGGTCACTGGTCAACAAGCCTGGCGTACTAGGACCCGTAGTGGATGACGAAGCACGTGCAGTCGCGATAGCTCGCCAGTGGCTCGATCGTTACGGCGTCGTGTCACGCGATTGGTGGCGACGCGAACGACCGCCGGTATCGTGGAGGGCCATCTATCAGGAACTCAAGCGTCTCGAATTTCGAGGTGAAATACGCCGCGGTTACTTTGTGCGCGGCCTCGCCGGTGCGCAGTTCGCGCTGCCTGACGCAGTCGAACGACTCCGCGAAGTCGCGAGCGTAGAGAGCGGTGCGGATAACGATGAGTCTCCGTTCGTCGTCATCGCTGCAAGCGATCCAGCCAATCCATACACTCTCAAACTCGAGGGACTCGATCGCGATCCGCTCTCTCGCCCGCGCGGTGCCGGTGCACTGCTCGTAATGAAAGCAGGGCGCGTGGCGCTGGCGGTCGAGGGGCGAGGGAAGAGGGCGCTCAGGGCGGATTGGCTTTCGGAAGATGATCTTGCAGAGTCGAGACGAGTTCTGCTGGAATATCTGCGCGGCGAGAAAGGCGCACGATTCCTCATGTAGGAAAAAAATCGACCGTTCGCAGATGGCGCTTGTACACGTCCGGGCTGCATCCGTCGTATCAGCCGCCCTATCAGCCGCCTGCCAGAAATGGGGCCGACAAATCTGAACGCCCAGCCACGACAAGCTGTGCGACCATTCGCCCGTAAATGGACCCCATCACATTGCCGGTGCCATTGTAACCACCGATCGCCCAGACGCCGGGCCTGACATTCGCGAGTACCGGGAGGATTCCAGTCGAATACGAGACAGAAGCCGCCCATCTCTGCTGCACTGGCCCCTCCACGCCGACCGTCTCTCGCAGTACTGAATTCATGCATTGCTGGACTTCTTCGGTCGGATCGGAGTCCGTCGTCCATTCCGACTCGAGGAACTTGTCGCGGCACGCGCCGAGTACGACGCGCCGGTCAGGTAGCTGCTGCCAGTAGTCGTACCCCCAACGCCTATAGACCGGACGCGAAACTACGATTTCGGCGATTGGTTCCGTGGACAACATCTGCAAGCGCGCAGTTCGCACGCGCTTCGAAAGTTCCGGGACCACCAGATCGAGGCGTCCGTCCACGGCAATGATGATGTGATTGCACACTACACGGCCGTGTTCGGTACGAACCTCTCCATTGCCGAACGAGATCGCACGAGAGTGCTCGTAAAGCGCCGCGCCGAGACCAGCGGCAGTGCGTGCGAGCGTCCTGCATCGCGCGAGGGGGTTGTAAGACCCGTTGGAAGGGAAGACGAGGCCGCTGCCCTCATTGCCTTCGTACGGCTCAGCGGCAAAGCCATCTGCGCGCAACGCCTGGAGCTGCATGTCGCAGTCAAGCATCTCTTCCGGTGAGGCGGCGATTCTGAGCGAACCACTCCGCCGGACGATATCCGGCGTTTCCGCCGTGATCCGGTCCATCTCCTCGAGTGTAAGCCGATAGATTTGCCGAGCCCGCTGGCGCCCGAGCTGATCGACCACTCTGTGATAGAATGACGCGGTGCCTGCGAGCAGGAAACCTCCGTTGCGTCCCGCAGCTCCGCCACCAACTATCTCGGCGTCCAGTCCGATGACGCGTCTGCCAAGGCCCAGCAGTTCATGGATGCAGGCCAGACCGGAGCCGCCCAGGCCCACGACGCAGACATCGGTCTCCACATCTCCGGCCAGCGCCGGATAGAAATCCGCAGGCAGGTCCTCGGCCCAGGCTGGCGAGTTGGTTTGAGGGGTCGGGTTCACGTTCGACAGACTAGCGTAGGTCCGGACAGTGTGCAAGCGAATACTCGACTCTTTTTGCCGATTACGGCTTGACCGCAGATGCTCCCGGTGGCATTGTAACAGCGTTTCATGAAACAGCGTTTCAAAACTCCAAGCCCTCCGGGGACCCAGGCCGTCGTCCGCGCCATCGCCATCCTCAAATCGCTGGCGAAGTCGTCCCACGCCTTTGGGATAACCGAGCTCGCGGTGGAATTGGGTATCAACAAGACGGCGGTGTTCCGACTGCTGGGAGCCTTGGAGTCAGAAGGGATGGTGGTGCGCGAAGAGGCAACGGCCTCGTATCGGCTCGGTCCCGGACTAATTATGCTCGGAGCCTCAGCGCTCGGGTCCACCGATCTGAGCGCCGCTGCGCATGATGCACTCGTCGAACTCGTACGGCAGACGGGTGAGACGGCAACCCTGGAGATTCTCGTGGGTAGCGAGGTGCTTCTGATCAGTGAAGTTCAAGGGCACTTTATTCTGGCCGGAAGTTCCGAGCTGGGGATGCGTTGGCCCGCCAATGCGACTGCAACCGGCAAGGTGCTGACCGCCATGAGCCAGTCGGCGACGCCGGCCGCAGAGCTGCGCAAGCGCACGCCCAGGACCATCGCGTCGCGACGGGAGATGGACCGCGAGTTGGATAAGGTACGCGAACAGGGCTACGCGACGGCGACTGACGAGCTGGAGGTCGGCTTCGCTGCTGTTGCAGCACCGATACGGAACCACACGGGGTCGGTTGTCGCAGCGATCAGCCTCAATGGACCAAGTTCGCGGATGCGCGGAGCGACCCTGCGCGGAATGATCACGCTCCTTTGTGCAACAGCAGACGGTGTGTCGCGCAGGCTCGGCGCCGCGCCAGAAATGCTCGGTTCGCTCGCCAAGCCGGCCGTGCCTCGAAAGCGACGCGCGGCCGCCGTGGCACACTGACGTAATTAGCCGATCACGGATTATCCGATCCACCAACAATTTCGCGACATACAGTATGCGCCTTAGGATTGTCGGTCCGTTGTTCTACGTGCGTGGATTGCGAAGACTCGCATGCACCGGCCTGGTTGCCGGCGCGGCGATCTATGCGCCTGCAAGCACTGTGGCCGCGCAGGTTTCAAACGCGGCAGCGCCGCGCGGAACCCTGTTGATAGTCGGTGGCGGATCGCAGCCACACGATCTGGTCGTGCACTTCGTTGCACTTGCCGGCGGCCCCGGACACGCCAGGATCGCCATTCTCCCCATGGCCAGCGAGGAATCGGTAGAGTCCGGCCAGGAGAAGAAAGCAGAGCTCGACAGCCTCGGCGCCGCTTCATTCGTAATTGACGTCACGCGCGCACAAGCCGACGCCGATTCCATAGTGAAGCTCATCAACGGAGCGACTGGAATCTGGTTCCCTGGCGGCGACCAGGTGCGGCTGGTGGAGCATCTGCAGGGATCGGCTGCCCTTCGCGCAATTCACGCGCGATACAAGGCCGGTGCTGTCCTCGGCGGCACATCCGCCGGCGCGGCTATCATGAGCGATTCCATGCTCAGCGGTAATCAGTACTTCCCCGGGATTCCGACCGCCGTGGACTCAGGTAACACACCAAAGCGTATCGGCCGTCACACGATCGAGATCATCCCCGGGCTTGGTTTTCTCCACGGTGCGATCGTTGATCAGCACTTCATCACGCGTGCGCGTGAGAATCGGCTGTTGAGCGTGATTCTGGAGCGACCTTCGTTCATCGGTGTCGGCATCGATGAAGGCACCGCCGTCCAGGTCAATCCCGACGGCCGGTGGCAGATACTGGGGAAGAGCGTCGCTATCGTGATCGATGCTCGGCATGCAACGGTGACCCCAGTGAGCGCGCCGAGGCTTGGCGCCATAGGGCTGAACGTTTCAATACTTCCAGCTGGCAGCACCTTTGATCCCCGAACCGGTAAGGCAAAACTTCCATCGGGAGGAAAGTGAGTTTGGCGTTCCTTTCTCAGCGCACCCATAGTGCGCGCAGTGATCGACTATCGGTGTCGCATTCGATATCAAGGTTGAACAGGCACAATTCATTCATCGGAGGAACGCTCGTGAGATTCGTCAGTTACGTGTGGAGATGTTGCATCGCCACCGTCGTTGGAGTCGCGCTTTTCGCGGCAGTATCGCCGCAGGAAGCGTTGGCGCAGGGGACAGGAGTCATCCGAGGTACAGTGAGTGACTCGTCAACGCAGCAGCCGATAACCGGTGCGCAGGTGCAGATCGTCGGAACGGCGCTTGGTGCGACCACCAACGAGCAAGGCGTGTATGTTATCCGCGGCGTCAATGCGTCGACAGTAACAGTGCGTGCGCAACGTATCGGCTTCTCGCCGGTTACGCGGGAGATAGCCGTCGGTGCCGGTGCAACCGCGAGCGCTGATTTTCTACTTCATCCAGTCGCCACATCACTGTCACAAGTCGTCGTCATCGGATACGGATCGACCAGCAGACGGGATGTGAGCGGCGCCGTCAGTCATGTGAGCGGATCGGACGTCACGGGCGAACCGCTCGCAGGTGTCGATGCCGCGCTGCAGGGCAAGACGCCCGGCGTACAGGTCACGCAAAATGCCGGTAATCCAGGCAACGGCATAACCGTGCGCATTCGCGGATCTGCCTCTGTGTCGGCAAGCAATCAGCCATTGTACGTAGTGGACGGCGTGCCGATCCAGCAGGAGGATTTCTCGCAGCTTGGCTTCGACGGGCAGAACCTCACCGCGATCACATCGCTCGACCCGAATCAGATCGAGTCGATCACGATCCTCAAGGACGCTGCTTCTGCGGCGATCTACGGATCACGCGCATCGAACGGCGTAATTCTGATTACGACCAAGCGCGGCCAGGCGGGCCCGGCAAAGTTCACGTTTGGCGCATCGCTGGGACAGCAGTCGGTCGCCAGAAAACTACCCCTGCTGAACGCGAAGCAGTACATCTCCTACATGGCGGAAGCCGCGAAAAATGATGGCTACGATCCGGCGGACGAAGGGTTCGCGGTAGGCATCGACGACACGGTTTCCACGGACTGGCAGGACGCAATCTTCCGCAATGCGCCTGTCCAGAATCTGACGCTCGGAATCTCCGGCGGCAGTGACAAGCTCAAGTACTACGTTGCAGGTTCGTACTTCAATCAGACCGGCGTGGTCATCGGTTCGTCGTATCAGCGTGCAAACGGCCGAGTGAATCTGGATATGAACGCAACAGACAAATTGGCCATCAGTACTTCGATCGGTCTTTCGCGAGAAATGAACTACCGTATCCAGGGCGACGGATCGCTCGAGGGAATCGTGACGAACGCCATCGGGAATCAACCGCAATTCCCGATTCGCAACGCTGATGGCTCGTTCACTGATCCAGATATCGGGCTCAACTACCCGAACAGTGTCGCGTTGGCAACGTACAACAGTTCGCCAACAACGACTCAGCGCGTACTCGCGAATACGGAAGCGCGCTACACGCTCTCGAACTCGTTCATGTTTACCGGGCGCGTCGGCACCGACCTCATCAATCTGCACGAGCGCCAGTGGCAGTCGCCGTTGGTGTTGGGAACCTACTCGTCGAGTGTCAACGGCATCGGCAAGTCGGGTTACAGCACCGGTGACAAGTTCACCGGCGAGGGATTCCTTACGTACAATGGCAAGTACCGCGATGAGGCGACCTGGACAGTGGTTGCCGGCGGGAGCAGCGAACGTAATTGGGACGAACTCAACTTCGTGCGCGGTGAGCAGTTCAGCAGTGCTGAGCTCCACGATGCAGGAAGCGCGGCAAGCGTAACAGACTATGATGCAAGCCGTAGCCAGCACAATCTGGTTTCGTACTTCTCTCGTGCGAACTTCTCAGTGCTGGACCGTTACCTGCTCACTGCCAGCATCCGTCGCGACGGGTCGTCACGCTTCGGCCAGAACAATCGCTACGGAATGTTCCCTGCGGTGTCGGCTGGCTGGATCATCACCAACGAGCCGGCGTTTCATGCGCTCTCACGCCTTGGCTCGATCAAGTTGCGTGGAAGTTTCGGCGTAACCGGAAACCAGGGCATCAGCAACTTCGCCTACCTGGGGACGTTCGCCGCCGCCAATTACGGCACTTCGCCAGGAATCTCGCCGAACAATTTCCCCAATCCTGATCTCAAGTGGGAGCAAACCAAGGAAGGCGACATCGGCTTTGACTGGACAACATTGGGCGGTAGAGTTGCGCTGATCGCCGACTACTATAACAAGAAGACATCGAACCTCCTGGTCAATCGGCCGATCACGACAACCAGCGGTTTCTCAAGTTTCTTTGACAACGTCGGTGACGTAAAGAACACCGGCATGGAATATCAGTTGACCACGGAGAACATCCTTGGCAGCAATCCTGGTGATCTCACGTGGTCGTCCGATTTTTCGTTCTCCACCAATCACAATGAAGTCACCGCGCTCTACGGCAACCAGCCGATCTACGGCGGTACGTACAGTCTCAACACGGCACGCGTTGGCGCTCCACTCGGTGCCTTCTACATCCTGAAGTTTACCGGGGTCAATCCGGAAACCGGCGACGCGGTGTACCAGGACACGAACGGCGACGGATCGATCACTGCAGACGACCGCGTTATCGCTGGCAACGCATCCCCAACATATTGGGGTGGTTTCACCAACACGTTCACGTGGAAGAATTTCGATCTCAAGGGATTTCTCCAGTTCAGCGGCGGCAACAAGATATTCAACGGTATCCGCGTGTTCGCGGACGACGGTGGCTACAACCTGGACAACAAGCTGGACTATGTGCTTAGCCGGTGGCAGAAGCCTGGTGATATGACCAGCGAGCCTCGTGCCAGTTACGACGGCAACTCCGGTGCGCGGCAGAAGTCAACACGCATGCTGGAGTCCGGTTCATATACGCGCCTCCAGGAAGTCACAGTGGGCTACCGTATTCCGAATTCAGTGCTTCATCTCGGCGGCCTTCAGAATACCCGCGTCTACGTGTCGGGGCATAACCTCTATACGTTCACGGGATATCGTGGCTACAACCCCGATGTCAACAGCAACGGATCCAGCTCGAGCATTGGGCTAGGCTTCGACTTCTTCGCCTACCCGCCCGCCCGCACGTTTACGGTCGGCCTCTCCACAGAGTGGTAGACATGAGATATCAAATCAGAATTCAACCACGGGCCAATTCGCCAATGCGACCCAGACTGCTTTCCCTGTTGCTTCCGGTAGCAATGGCAGGGTGTAGCTCAATTCTCGACGTTACACCCAAGGATACCGTTCCCAATGCGACCGCAATCGTCGACGCATCGGGTGCTCACTCTGCACTGAACGGTGCCTACTCCGGCTTGCAAAGCCTGGATTATTATGGTGAGGCGTACGTCGTATTTTCGGAAGTCCTTTCCGACAATGCGAGACACTCCGGTACCTATACCAGCTACGCAGATGCGGACAACCACCAGGTCGCCGCTGATAATAGCGAGGTGAGGGGTATATGGACAGCGATATACGACGATGTCAATCGCACGAATGAGATCATCGTAAAGGTGCCGAAGATCACGGGCATGGACACGGACGATCGGAACGAGGTGCTGGGCGAGGCGTACTTCCTCCGCGCCCTGAATTATCACAATCTCGTGCGGCTGTGGGGCGGTGTCCCACTTCGTCTGGCACCCGTGGCAACCGTCGCCGAAGCGGCTAGCATCACGCGCTCGACACCGGCCGATGTGTACCAGCAGATACTATCGGACCTGGGTCAGGCAGAAACGCTTATCGCCAATACGGATCAGACCAACGAAGCGTCACTCGGCGCAGCGTACGCGCTCGAAGCACGCGTCCGGCTGTACATGCAGGACTGGGTCGGTGCCGAAGCCGCAGCGAGGAAGGTTGAAGACATGGGGTATGCTTTAGCGCCCAACTTTGCGGACCTCTTCACGCCAACCGGCACCGCCACGTCTGAAGATATCTTCCGCGTACTCTTCACTCCGGCACAGTACAATGAGCTAGGCTATTACTATCTCACCAAGAACCTGGGTGGCCGCTACGAAGTCGCGGCAGATTCCGGCGCGATGGTGGCGTTCGACCCTGCATCGAACGGAGTTGGATCAGCGTACAACCCGGCCGATGTCCGAGGACAGTATTCCATCCGGCTCGATGGAAGCCGCGTCTATGCTGCGAAGTACCGCACAGCGACCGGGGCGGAACATGTTCACGCGATCCGCTTCGCCGAAGTAATACTCACTCGGGCTGAAGCACTTGCTCAGTTGAATCGCCTGCCGGAAGCGGTGGACGAATACAACCGCACGAGGGCCCGAGCAGGCCTCGCGCCAGATGCCAGGACGGGTCGTACGCAGGCCGATGTACTCGCCTCGATTTATAAGGAGCGTAGACTGGAGCTGGCGTTCGAAGGAGACAGATGGCCGGACCTCGTCCGTCGTGGTGTTGCTGCTTCGACGCTCGGTATCGCCGTCAGCCAGACGCTCATGCCGATCCCGCAGGGTGAGATCGACACCGCACCTGGACTTACCCAGAATCCTGGGTACTAGAATGGTGTAGCAGGAACAGAACGGGGCATGTCCGTAAAACGGCGTGCCCCGTTTTTGTTCAAGCAGTTCAAGCTCGATACCAAACCGCGCAGGTGATTTTTCATCTGCGCCACGGGAGTTGATCTTATGCGATTCAAGGTGATTGAAGTCTCTGCCATGGTGGCGCTTGCTGGTTCGGTCGGCGCATTTTCGCGAGTAGCGATGGCGCAGACAGCTCAGCAGAAACCGCCAGCAAACCACGCCGCGTGGACAGTTGACGACCTGCTCCTCTCACACGATGCTCGCACGTTCGAGATCTCGCCAGACGGGCGCACGGTCGCCTGGGTCCAAACGGAGATGAGTGTTACGGCTGATCGTATCGTGTCCAATCTCTATATCGCGCCCGTCGATGGCGGGACCGTGATTCAGCTCACGCGCGGCAACTACTCCGTCTCGATACCACACTGGTCACCCGACGGAACTCGCATCGCATTCCTGAGCACGCGTCCACGGCCTGCAGAATCTGCGGCAATCCCACACGCTTCATCCGAGCAACTCTGGCTCATAGACGTTCGCGGCGGCGAGCCGTGGCCCATCACGCAGCTGCAGCACTCGATGGACGATTTTGTCTGGAAAACGCGCGAAAGCATCGTGTTTCTGGGAGAGCCTGCGCCGTCCGCTTACGCACTGAGAATGCGAGAGAGAAAAGATGACTCGCGCGTGGTCGATGATTCGCTGCATGAGGCTCCCGATCGGCTGTTCGCGCTCGACGTCAATTCGCACGTCGTAACACAAATCACCGACAATAAGGACTGGATCCAGGATTTCATCCTTTCACCAGATGGCAACACCGCCGTAACCGTTCATCAACGGTCGCTTTCGGAGGGATATGACCAGAAGATTCGCTCCATTACCCGCCTCACGAACCTGACGACCGGTAACAGCAGGATCATTTTCGATGGATCCAAAGTCGTCCCATACGATATGGCTTGGGCGAAGGACGGCACCGGTTTCTATTTCGTGAAGGATACAACTACAAGTCCGCGATATCGTACTGCGACTATTGCGCTGCTGGAATACTACGATGTCGCCTCCGGAACAATGTTCCCGGTGGATCGATCGTGGAATCGCGCAGTCGCTGGTAACGTCCGGGCAACTCCCGACGGTGTCATCGCGATTCTCGCTAACGGAGTGTTCGTGAAACCTTCACGGTTTACGAAACGAGGTAGCGGAAGCAACATCACATGGATTCGTACAGATCTCGACGGTGCACACGCTGCCAACTCGTTCAACATCGAGGTTTCGCCCGATGCACACAGGATTGTGTACCGGTACACACGTGCGAACGTCCCGCCGCAATTGTACAGTGCGGCACTCGACGGATCGCGGATCACCGCTGACAAGCGTATTACAAATCTGAATCCATCGTTGGCCACAAAACCGCAACCAAAAGTGGAGGTCGTTCACTGGAAGGGCGCGCGTGACGAGCAAGTCGAGGGACTCCTCACCTATCCGTTGCAGTACACGCCGGGGCAGCGCTACCCGCTCATTCTCACGATCCACGGCGGTCCTGCTCTGGAGGATCTCGATGAGTGGAAGCAGACGTGGTCATATCCACGACTGCTGCTTAACCAGAAGGGCGCCTTCACACTCCAGGTCAACTACCACGGCAGCGCGCGTTATGGACTGAATTGGGTGGAGTCGATCTGCTGTGGGAATATCTATGATCTTGAAACGCCTGATCTCGAGCGCGGAATCGCTTACGTGGTGGATCGCGGCCTTGCCGACACCGCGAAACTCGGTACCCTGGGTCACAGCTACGGCGCGATCCTGTCGGCTCAGCTCACCACGGTCGATCAGCGACTTAAAGCGGCATCCGCGGCTTCGGGCGATGTCGAATGGTTCAGCGATTGGGGCGTGGTAAGCTTCGGCGCTTCGTACGACAACTACTATTTCGGCTCGAGCCCGTGGGACGATCCGCAACTCTATGTGAGAAAATCACCGGTGTTCCGCTTCAAGGATGTCCGCACACCCACGATCATCTACCAGGGCACAAACGACAGACAGGTGCCTCCGGGACAGGGTTGGACATACTTTAGAACGCTCCAGCAGCTCGACAAGGCACCGGTCCGCTTCGTGATCTTTCCGGGCGAGGGCCACAGCCCCAGCCAGTACGTTCACCAGCGCCGCAAGGTCGATGAGGACATGGCGTGGTTCGATCGCTACCTCTTCCAAATAAAGGACAGCGCCGACGACTGGCTCGATCCGAACTGATGGATGGGGAAGCTGCTCACATAATCCGCAGGAATGCGAGAAGTACATTCGGGCCGTGCGCTGTTATCTTGGCGCATGGCCCGTCTTGCAAGCGACGCTCCCATGGGTGCTCGCACGCCGCCGAGAATCGCCCCCGCGTGGGTCCTCGGCGCGTCACTTATCGGCATTTCGTTCGCCGGACCACTCACTCGGCTGTCCGATGCCGATCCGCTTGCGATCGCTATCGGCCGAATTGCGTTCTCACTGATCGCGATCGGCACACTGCTCGCGTTGACGGGAGAGTGGCGTCAGTTCGCCAGATTGCACGCCTCTGAATGGATGCTCGCGATCGGAGCGGGTGCAGTTCTCGCACTTCACTTCTGGTCATGGAACGCATCACTTCATCTGACCACCATCGCGGCATCGACAACGCTCGTCACAAGCCTTCAGCCCGGTTTTGTCGCGGTGCTTTCGATATTCATCGCATCCGAAGCGCCGAGCCGTCGGCAGATGGTCGGGTTGGCGATCGCGACTTTCGGCGCGATTTTCATTTCGCTTCCCGATTTCCTGAGCGGTGCGGCGACTGCCGCAACTCCAAACCCACTACTCGGTAATGCGCTGTCCGTGGGTGCGGCAGCTGCGGCCGCCGTGTATATGGTTGTCGGACGGAAACTGCGTGCACGACTTGGCGCGTGGTCTTACGTCGCACTCGTTTACAGCGCTGCACTGGTCACTTTGCTTGGTATCGCGGCGGTCTCCGGAATTCATGTCGCACCACAACCGCCGCGCGACATCATGATTTTTGTCGCGCTCGCGATTGGGCCGATGCTTCTCGGTCATACGGGAATGAACTGGGCGCTCGAGCACCTGCCTGCCTACATCGTCAATCTCACGATGCTGGGCGAGCCCGTCGGCGCGACACTCCTGGCCATCGTGATACCCGGAATTCACGAGATTCCAAGATGGAGCACGCTCGTGGGTGGAGTGATCATACTGCTGGGGTTCATCGTTACGGTATGGAACCGTCGTACGAAGGAGCCGCTTGTAGAACCGGACTGACCATCAAAAGCGCTGGTCGCTCAGTTGCACGACCAGCGCTTTATTTTGGTTTTCACATTGTGCCATGAACGGCATGTGAAGCGCTACCAACTACCGTCGGTTCCGTTCGATCGCAGCGCGTACTGCTTCGCGCATCGCCATCAGCAAATCCTCGTGAGCGGCGCTGGAATCCGCGCGCACGTGCAACTCGATCCCGTCGGCCACCGATACTCGACGCCACGCGACGGGTTCATCCGCGCGCAGAGCAACCTGGTCGGCGCGCACAATCAGTACTGGCTCGAGTGATCCTGCTACGCGTTTTTCAAGCACGTCGCCCGCGAGCGAACGGACTTCCTTTTTGATCTCTTCCAGTGACTGCCCTTCGCGTTGTCGGATCTTGACCGTCAGCAACTGCAACAGATGACGGTAATGATACGTCGCAGCTGTCCCCGTTCCGTCCGGCCGGTCCATGAGACCGGCCGATACATAGAACCGCACCGAACGCGCCGACGGCGCGGCGCGCGCGGACGCGTTGGTCGGACGAATGCCCGCTGAGTCTACTAGACTGGCGGCGTGTGCCGCGAGTCCTCGAGCGTTCCAGGGAGCGTGCTTTGCGTGTGCGCGGAGGAGAGCAACCGGCGATTCAGCCATGAAGATAGGATAACGTTAAAATCGTCCGGTCGCTCGTCTTGAGGAAGATCGCCGGCTGGCGATAGAATATGCACGTCGAAGTCGGGTTTCACAGATCTGAAGCCACGAATCTCCTCGACCGGTGCGATTTGCGCTTCTTCTCCCCAAAATAACAACGCCGGCTGGTGGAGTCGCCGGAGTGCTCGGCGAATGTCGATATTCAGGTGCCCCGCAATGAACGCTGCCGGCGCGTGCCGTGCCCCGCGCTGATGGGATACTTCGTACGCGGTGTCCACCAGTTCCCGCGTGACCATGGTGTTATCCGCATATGCCTCTTCCAGCCAGCGCCGGATGTTTCTGCGCGAGGCGAGCGCGTTGAATGCCGCCGTTCCCACCACCGGCGAGTCGATCGCCATTCTGCCTGCGTCGCCGCCAACCCCGCTCGCGTCGTTGAGGCGGGTAAGCCCGGTCGGCTGGATCAGGACGAGGGCGGGGAACCGATGCGGATCGCGCGCGCCAAGGACGATCGCGTACGCCGCGCTGAGCGAATTTGCCACCAGGACGCAGGATCCGCCTACCACCTGAGCCACGAAATCCGATATGAGCGCTATGTATGTCCGTGCGGTGTAACGCATCGGAGGCCGGTCGGAACGCCCAAAGCCGAGCAGATCGATAGTGTAAACCGTATGGTCGCGCGCGAGATAGTCGACGTTGTGACGCCACTCATACGACCAGGCGGCGGCGTGTATGCCGTGAATGAAGAGAATCGGTGGCCCGGCGCCCCGCGTGGTGAACGAGATCCGCCTTCCGCGCCAGCTCCAGCCTCCTTCCTCGCCTCCTATGAGATTCGGGATTCTGTCGACGCCGCGGCGTGCATACGCGTTGTAGGCGGCGGCTGCACCGAGCACAGCACCTCCAGAAAGCAGCAGCCGCCGCCAGAGCGACGAGTTGTCGTCTGCGGACTCCTGGTCGTCGTTTTCGTCCAATTCAGTTGGTCTCATACGGTTGGAAGCGGTGTCGATGGCATCTATTCAAAACCCCTCGACTGCATAATCGGCACATACCGGGCCTAGTTTGTTGCTTCACCATGCGAAGAAGGCCCCCGAGGGGGCCTTCTTGTCGGCTGACTCGTCCTTTCCGGCGCTACTTACCGCCGGGAACGACCCGCCGGTCGGCTTGGTTTGCGCGTCGCCTTGTGACCTCCGCTCTTTCGAACGGCAGGCCGGCTTGCAGCAGGCTTTTTGCGAGCACCAACCGTTTTGTGAGCTACGGGTTTCGCCGCAGACTTCTTCGCCGGCTTTGATGCGGGCTTCTTTGAGGTCGGCTTCTTTGAACTCGCCTTGTGGGCACTGCTCGACTTCTTTGCCGCTGGTTTCCTGGCTACCGTCTTTTTCGCTGCTGCCTTTGACGGATGTTTTGCCACTGGCTTCGAATGCGACTTTGCAGCCGGTTTGGCAGCCGGTTTGGCAGCCGGTTTTGGAGCCGCTTTCGCAGCCGGTTTTGCAGCCGGTTTTGCAGCCGCTTTGGCAGCTGGCTTTGCCGCCTTTTTCACGGTCTTCGTGGCTGCCGGCTTTGTTGCGGCGCTGCGGGGGCTCTTGGCCGCAGGCTTTGCCGCCACCTTGCTTGCTCCGCCAGAAGATGACTTGGGTGCAGCCTTGCTCGCCTTCTCGACCGGCTCAACGATGATCACCTCCACCATCTCCTCGTCACCATCAAGATCATCGCTCACGTCGTCCTCGTCCTCGTCGTCGGCATCAGCCGATTCAGCCGAACTCTTGGCCGGAGTTGGAAGAGCTGAGCTGAGCGATTCAAAAATCGATCTGCCTGCAGAGGAAGTGTTTTTCTTCCCTGATCCCTTGGGTCGTCCTCGGCGGCCTGGCGCGCGAACGAGCGGCCCGGTCTCGTCATCTTCCAGATCTTCGATCCCCATGTTCTGGGCGGCACTGGTCGGAAACAGATCCGGTTCCTCCTCTTCAACTCCCTCTGTTTCGACAGCATCCTCGTCGTCGTCATCAACGTCTTCGGCGCTATCCCAGAGCTGATCGCTGTTGTCGCTATTGATGCTCCAACCGCCCTCATCGTCTTCGTCTTCGTCGTAACGCGAGCGGCGGCTGCGACTACCGCCACCGTATCCGCCGAGGTCGTCGTCATCGTCGTCCGCGAAGCGGAACGTTTCGCGCACCTCGTCTCTGCTGGGCATTGCCCTCTCCTGTCTGGGGAATTCCAATGTCATAATTGCGCGTCGCACGTCGCATGCCTTCAACCATCGCGAACAGTGCGCTCCAGTTCACTTCGCGCGGGATGATACCCGCTTTCACGCCGCGGTCAAGGAGCAGTTTAACAGCAGTCTAACATCATCGCCGCCGTGATGGTGCTGAATGTCACTTTTGCCCGGGAGAGGAGCCGCCAGTCTTGGCGCACGTGGCTCCAGGTTGCCCTGCACATCCAGGCCAGTTTCACCTCGTCCGAGGCTCCCGCCCGGATTTCAGCAGCAGCGTTCAAGCCTTATTTGATGCCGGCATCGATGTCAGCCTTGTGTCGCTTGTATTCGGGAAGATCTTTCGCGAGCTCACGCGTCTTTACTCTATCGAACGTCGCCTTGTACTCGTTGAAAGCCGAAGTGTTGCCAGTAAGCTTCGCGGCCTGCCCTGCCAGGATCAAGCCGAGTAGATGATCCGGATGCTGCTGCAGGATCGTATCAGCTTCGGCCCTCGCGATCTGCAGCGCGCCGGCTACCTCGCCAATGCGCCCCACGTCGAATCGCTGGTCCGCATCGAGAGGGTGTCCTTGCTCCGATTCAACCATCTGGTACGCCTGGACCGCCATCGGCGCGAAGAAGGCGACTGAGTCCGCCTTTCCTTCATCATTCAGCCGCATCACGCGATCAAACAACTTGTTCGCGATGTCAGTTGGAGAAAGATTTGATATGTCGGGCGCACGAACACCTGCGGCTCCTCCGGCGAACGGGGCGTTCATGCCGCCAGCTCCAGCAGCCCCGACGTCCACCGTTGGATTCGGCAGCGCGTTCATTGGTGCGTCCACTGCTGCCCCGCGCTTGGCGTTGAACCCCTTGCTTGCGAGCATGGCGAACAGGGTCAGGAACGCTATCGCCGCGACTGCCCATGGAAGGGTGTTCGCCATTGTCGCTCCTGAACCAGTCGGCGGCGGAGCAGCGCCCGCTCCGGCTATCGCGCCGCAGTGATGGCAAAATTTGGAGCCGGGAGTGAGTGGTTGGCCGCAGGATGCGCACGGCGCTCCGTTTAGGGGCGCCCCGCATTCGGTGCAGAATCGCCCCGTGCCGGTCGCCGAGCAGCGCGGGCACACGGATGGTGCTGGTGGTGACTGATCTGTAGACATCGTGCCGCTTAATCTAGACACACGCACGGCCCGGAGCGTGCGCGTATTTCCGGACGGTCACCAGCGCAATGCTGAGTCCGCTCTACTTCTTCGTCTTGTGGTAAGTACCCATTAACTGAGCCGTGCCCAGCACGTGGCCTTTCATCGCGTTCTCGAGATCGGGCTTGGTTGGCTTCGACAGATCCAGTGTGGTGTCGAGCGCGCTGAGCTTGAAGAAATAACGGTGTGTACCGATTGGAGGGCACGGCCCACCGAACTCCGTCTTTTTCCAGTCGTTGAGCCCGTCCCCAGTTCCGGCTGGCATCGAGCCCTTTCCGGCTCCTTCTGATAGCTCCGTGACCGTTGCGGGGATGTTGTACGTGACCCAGTGGACGTAGGTCATCTTGGGATGCGCTGGATCCGGAGCGTCCGGATCGTCCACGATCAGCGCGAAGCTTCGAGTTCCGTTAGGCGCCCCGGACCACGCGAGCGCGGGCGATGTATCCTCGCCCTCGCATGTGTACTTGGCTGGAATGCTTCCGCCCTCTGTGAAGGCGGATGATGTGAGCTTGAACGACATTGCATTGCTCCCGGTTGGTCAGAGTTGGTGCGTGGACCGTGCCAGAGACTCCGGCGCCCGCTACGCGGGTCAATCAAGTCGCTCGGGGCATGGCCGACACTTACCCGAGGAGACCTCACCCCACGGTATCGCATGCGCACTTTTGGACTCGGGCTACGCCCATTCGCTTTCTCGGCTACACTTGCAGCGGCATCTGCAGCCATTCTGCTCGCGCCATCCCTGGCGAACGCCCAGCGCAACAGTCGCCGCGCCGCCCACCATGCGGCCAAGCCAGAGGCTGCCAGCACCGCCGCTCAGCCCTGCCGGAGCGACTGCGGCGACTACACCCTCTCGATCGTATCCGCCCTGCTGCCGGCGGAGACGTCTGGGTCAACGGGGTCCAGTTTTGTGACGCTGGTAATTGAAAACACCGGAACGGCGCCCGCCCCGTCCTCGGTGGTTTCGGTAGCGCCAAAGACTCGGCTCGCCTCGTCTCGGACGTCCGCGGTCCCGCCACTAGCTCCCGGCGAACGGGTTACCCTGCAGTTGCCTGTGGAAATCGGCCCGGACGGCACCGAGTGCGTGTCCATCACAATACGCCCGGCGCCATCGCAGGATCCGGCCAGGGTCCAGGTTCTCGCCTCGGCGGAGACTCGGCCTGCCGATGCGCCTCAGGCACAGCTACCGATCGTGCCGGCTGCGATTGAGTTGCCGATATTGCCCGAGATGCCGTACTGGCCTGACTTCTCGACCAGTCACAACTTCGATATCCGCAATCATGGGCTTGCGAGCGATGCTCTTCTATTCAGGATCGCTGACGTTAGCTGATCCAACCGCGCCCACGAGCGGGCTGTAATGCTGTACCGATAGGTTTCGATACCGGTGCGGGACGAAATTCAAAGGGCGGCCTGGTAGGCCGCCTTTTGCATCCTGACCCATACATCTAGCGCGAGCACGACACATGCACGAAGATTCTCCGGGGAGACCAATCGACAATGGAGGAAGGTGTGGAATACGTAGGATCGAGTCAGCCTAGAAGGTTCCGGGCGATGGTGGCCCCGGTCGCAGGGACCATTTTCGCCGTAACACTGGCGTTCATGCTCCTCTTTCCATTCGTCCGTCTGACGCTCGAGGGGGCCGGTGAGCCGGAAACGCTGTTATTCCTGACCAAGACGGACTTCGGCCTGAATATCTTCGCGCTCATACTGTTCCTCGTGCCGATCGTCGGCATTGCCGTCTCGCTCACAATGAAAGCGCGTACGGCGCTTCTCATCGACGCGTTGCTCGGCCTGATTGGGGTGATCATGATACCGCTGACGCTCCTCGCCATGCGCCACAACGCTGGCAGCGACGCGCTGCTGGGTGCGCAGGTTTCACCTGGGTTCGGAATGGTGCTGGTCAGCATAATGCTGATCGCAGTCACTATCAGCTCGGGAGTCGCGGCCTTTCAAACAAGGCACTAGCGGCCCTCGTTAGACTGTAGGTCGAATGAGCAAATCATTGTTCAATTGACCAACCCGGAAACCGAAGCCAGCACTGCGGCCCGGTCGCTTCCTCCCGCAGCTGGCACGACAATGAGTATCCTGGCAGCGATTGCGTTCTGTCATCTGTTGAATGACATGATGCAATCGCTGCTGCCAGCGATCTATCCGATGCTGAAGACGAGCTACCGGCTCGACTTTGGCCAGATTGGACTCATCACGCTCGCCTACCAGATGACCGCGTCTCTGTTGCAGCCACTGGTGGGCCTGTACACTGACCGTCGCCCACACCCGTATGCGCTCGTGGGAGGAATGAGTTTCACGCTGGTGGGGTTGTTGCTCCTGTCCCGCGCGGGAAATTTCTCATCGCTTCTCGTGGCAGCGTCCATGGTCGGTGTGGGCTCCTCGGTATTTCACCCGGAATCATCACGGGTGGCGCGCATGGCCTCCGGCGGTCGGCCTGGCCTTGCACAGTCGGTATTCCAGGTCGGCGGCAATGTCGGCACCGCGGTCGGACCACTCCTCGCAGCGTTCATCGTTCTGCCATTTGGTCAGTCGAGCATCGCCTGGTTTTCCGTGGCTGCGCTTCTCGCCATCATCGTGCTCTGGAACGTCGGCAGCTGGCACAGTGCCCACCGCTCGCTCAACATTACGTCCGTGGTCAAGCGCGCTGCTGTTAACGCTGTCAAGCCAGTTGTAGATCACGTTGCGCTCTCGCGCGGCAAGGTGCAGTTCGCGTTGCTCATCCTGATGCTGTTGCTCGTTTCCAAGTATTTCTATCTCGCAAGCATCGGCAGCTATTACGCGTTCTACCTCATCAACAAGTTCCACGTATCGGTGCAGAGCTCGCAGATACACCTGTTCGTGTTTCTTGGCGCCGTCGCGGTCGGCACTATCATTGGTGGTCCGATTGGAGACCGGTACGGACGCAAGCTCGTTATCTGGTGCTCAATTCTGGGCGTCCTTCCATTCACGCTGCTGCTTCCGTACGCGAATCTGTTCTGGACAGAGATTCTGAGTGTCATCATTGGACTCGTCCTCGCTTCTGCGTTTTCTGCGATCATTGTGTTCGCGCAGGAGCTGGTGCCCGGAAAGGTGGGACTGATCTCGGGGCTATTCTTTGGAGCTGCATTCGGCGTCGGGGGTATCGGCGCGGCGTACCTCGGGCAGCTCGCTGACCACACGAGCATCTACTTTGTCTACAAGGTGTGTTCGTACCTTCCTGCCGCTGGATTGTTGACCGGTTTCCTGCCGAATTTAAAACACCTCGACGTGGCGTAGGATTTCTACGCCACGTCGAGGTGTTTGCACAACGTTGTCAATCGTTTTTCAATACTTCCATGACGTGATATCCGTCCCCTGCGGCGCGGATTCCGTAATCCGCTTCGACATCATGCGGACCATCTCGGCGTCGCTCATCGGCTGCCAGCCATGCCCCTTCATTGGGCGGCCATACCCGAACACCGCATCGGACCGCGGGTTTGAGGTACCCTTGAGAAAATCCTGGAGCCGGTAGACGGCGAGGTTCAGGTAGTAGTTGTCCATGTCTCCGACGTAGACGTGGAGCTTGCCCGCGAGCTTCGGACCTTCAGTGGCCCAGTTCTTCGATAGGTGATAGCTCAGGTCGAAGTGGTCGCGCCAGTAATCAGCGACCGAGCGGTCGATCGTCCCCGTCGTCTTGTTCCAGAGCGGGCGCGGGTATCCATCGGCGCCAACTGGTCCCCACGCTGCATCCCACGCGTTGAACTGCTGGCCAGATCTCTCGTGACTACCCAGTACCGACTCGATCTTGCTCAGGTCGCCCTGCGTGGTCTCTGTTTGACCTTCTGATGTGCGGCTCATGTAGCGTGGAGTGACTACCCACTCGTTACCGTTTGGCACGAATGCACTCGTATCGTTGTACGCATCCACCATCTGCAGCCTGCTGAAGTCCACGGGATCCGGGTACAGCGTCCACGTTCCGTTGAAGAAGTCGGGATGCAGCACCTGAAGAGCGATCGATTCCCAGCCGCCTGTCGATCCGCCAGTGAGAACACGTGCATACCCTTGGGGGATCGCTCGGAAGTGCGATTCGATGTATGGAACGAGCTCCTTGAGAAGCGCGTCGCCATACGGGCCGTTGTTCTCGGAATTGACGGCATACGAGTCGTCGTAATACGGCGTCGGATGCTGGAACTTGACGGCAATCATGCGAGGGAAATCGCTCGAGTTCCATGACTTGTAGAAATCGAATCCCGGCTCTCGGCCGTCGGTGCGCGCCTTGAGCATCGTGCGTTGGCGGCTGTACGTTGCGTCGCTGTCCGTCGAAAAACCAAACGCCGGCGCAAGCGAGAAGTGATCCTGCTGGTATATGGTCGGATAGTGCGCGTTCGGATGGCTGTCGTAATCCCTGGGCAACAGAATCGTTGCGCCGATGAACATCGGATGCCCCCAGAATTCCGTGAGCAGTTTGCTCTGGAACTTCACGTGCTTGACCCACTTGGTATCAGCTGGTGGCGTGACGGGCGGAATCGCATGCGTGAACGAAAGCTTCAAATCGATCGGTGTTCCTGCGTCAACATGAACGCGGTGCACATCACTGACGAGATTGCCAGGCGACCTGTTCCACTGCTGGCCTTCCCACTGATCCATGTGTGCCCAGATCACGTGGCCGTCTGCGCGGTGAAACTGCGTGTACACATTGAGGACAGCTTGCACGTAGTAGTCGCCGGCCGGAAGATGATTGAGCCTGAAAGGATAGCCAGACGTCGAACCGTCGATCATGGCCGATGCGCCAGGCGTCAGGCCATCAACATCGAGCCCGAAGAATGGTTGCGTTCCGCCGTACCCACCAGCGCGGAATCGCGGCTCAGGCGCCGAGTCGCGCGCGATAACCAGTATCACGCGTCCAGTGATCGGCGTGGAATGCAGGCTCGCCGGGAACGAAACCTCGACTCGCTGTGCCGATGCTGGCGCTGTAGAAACCACAAGGCACGCGGACAGCGCCAGCGCGCCGAGTCCGAGTTTCAGAAAGGATGATGATGCAGGTTTGCGCATAACGGTTCACTGTGTGAAGTTGGGCACGACGCCCCGGCTACGCTATTCGCCCTGGCTGTCGTGTTGTCGCAGAGAAAATACTATCGCGGCGAGGATGATGAGTACGCCGCCAGCGATTGCCATCGGACCGAGCGATTCGCCGAGCAAGGTGACGCCTAGCAGCGTACCGATGACCGGCTCGAAACTCACGAAGATGCCAGCGCGTGCCGCCGGAATCGTGCGAAGGCCCCAGTTCCAGAGGAGGGTCGCGGCGGTCGTCGCCAGAAACCCCTGCGCGGCCAGGGCGAGCCAGACATGAGCGGAGAGATGCACCGGCGGAAGCCCATCCACCACGAGCACCCAGGCAACTAGCATCGCTGTGCCCAGAAAGACGACGTAAACAGTCATCATCGCGGGTGAATAGCCGTGCCCTGAGTGCATCACGCGCTGCGTCACCAACACCCAAGCCACGCCTGCGAACAGCGACACCAGCACGAGTAAATCACCGATCAGGCTCGGGCCGCTCGTGCTCCCCCGGTTGCCGTGCGCCTGCAGAACGATCAGGATCGCACCGACCGTCGACAGCACGATCATCGACCAGGCGACCCGGTCAAGGCGTTCGTGCGTGAATATTACGGCGGCGATGGCGAGCGTAAGCGGCAGCGTGCCGACCATCAGCGACGCGTGCGATACCGTGGTGCGCGCCAGGCCCTGGAACTGTACCAGAAACTGGATCGGTATATAAAGCGCAGCCGCAACGAGGAACATCGGAACGTCGGACTTACTTGGTTTCGAGCTGGTTCGAAGCGCGACCGGCAATAACCCGATGCAACCAAACACGAACCGATAGAGCAGCATGTGACCGACGCTCACTTCTGTGAGCGCGATCTTGGCAAAATAGAAGCCGGTTCCCCATGAGCACCCAGCGGCCGCCAGCGCCAGGTACGCTGCGCTGCGACCTGACTGTTTGGGCTCTTTCACTGCTGTCTCGGCCGCAACACCAGCGATTGTCGCTCCCCTCAACTACGTGCGATCTGCATGTGAAGTTGCCAATCTAACGGGGGAGTCGATATGGACGCCGGCCAGCATGGCTACGCGGGTGCGCGCGCCATATATTCGGTTTTGGCACCTGGGATACTTCACTCTCATGTGGTGCCCGGCCGCCGCCCTCACGGACTGATTACTCGTAGCCGGCCCACCTGCTGTCCATTTTTTATCGAGGAGCACAGACGATGGGAATGTTCGACGGAATACTCGGCGGAGTTGTCGGCGCAGAAATGGCGACCGTTGTCAACCGGTTGATCGAGCAGCACGGTGGCGTGCAGGGAATCGTCAGCCAACTCGAATCCCAGGGACTGGGTAACACCGTGAAGTCGTGGGTCGGTACTGGCGCAAATCAGTCCATTACCGGCGACCAGGTTCATGCCGCTCTTGGCTCGGATATCGTCACGCAACTCGCGGCCAAAATGGGAATTTCACCCGAGGAACTGTCCGGAAGGTTGGCTCAGGTGCTGCCCGGCGCAATCGACAAGTTGACCCCGAACGGCGTGGTTCCTCCAGCGCCGTAATTTCGCTAACAGACTAGGCGGCCCTTTCCCGGACGTAGCATGTTATTACCCGACGAGTCCCACATCAGCATGCTGCCGTCCACGCTCGCAACCCTCACCGGTGCTGGCGCGGCGATTCTGGGAGGTTGGGCTTCGGCACATTTCACCGCACGACAGGCGCGTCGCCGCGTCACCGCCGCGCGAGCGGAGAGGCGGCGCGTTCTCGCCAGTATCCTGATGGATGAGCTCGCGAACATCGGTGCCGCGCTCGGTTCCTTCCCGGAAGCAATCACAAGGCGCCGCTACCGGCCGCTTCCCGACACGCCGGTCCTCGATCGTATGCTCTCGATTGCTGACGCTTTCAACGCGTCGGCGGTCATCTCGTTGCTCGGCGTTCGGGAGATGGTACGTGCGCACCGCCGCGTATCGAAAGAGTGCCACGCTTTATTCCGAAAATCACGCAAGCTTCCAGAATCTGAAAATCGTTCAGCCACCGAGCGTCACCTTCTCGAAGTTGTCGCGGACGCAACGCATACCACAGATGTTGTTCGCGAAGCCGCGGTATCCACACTGCTGGAGATGGGTGGGATAGCGATATCTGGTGAGGGCACCGGAACGCGTCGCTTTACATCGGGCGCCGTGGAAGAGACTCTGCACTGGACCGCCCTGCATCAGACCGCGTCCGCAGATCCGGACTACGTTACAACGACTACCGACCAGCATTGATCCTTAATTTGTAACGGTCGACCCGCGCCCGGAATGCGCACTATCGCTGTTCTGCGCCCACTAGTCTGCGGGAGCCTGTCTCCCGATTGGCGAACTGTCAGGCGCCCCCGCTATGTTCGTTCAGGAATCGCGCGGTAGCTGCGATTCAGGTCCGACTCAAAACAAGATGACATCACCACATAATTCGCCCGAAGAAACATTCGACCCGGCGTCCCCGGAGGAATGGGAGGAGTTCCGCGCCCTTTCGCACCGCATGGTCGATGACATGCTCACCCACCTGCAGAACCTGCGCGACCAGCCAGCCTGGCGTGAAATGCCTCCCTCCGTTAGGAAGGCGCTCGCAGAGCCGGTCCCGCAAACCGGAATTGGAGCCGAAGCGACCTATCGCCACTTCGTCACGAATGTCCTTCCGTATCCAGATGGCAACCTCCACCCGCGCTTCTTTGGCTGGGTCAAGGGCAACGGAACTCCGCTCGGTATGATGGCAGATATGCTGGCATCTGGGCTGAATCCGCACATGGCAGGCTTCAATCAGGCGCCAGCCTTGGTGGAGCAGCAGCTGATCGATTGGCTCGCGGAATTGCTCGGCATGCCCGGCGGCAGCGGCGTGCTCGTAACCGGCGGAACTATGGCAAGCACCCTCGCACTCGCCGTCGCCCGATTCGCCACCGCACGCCAGCACGGTATTGACGTGCGCAACGACGGAGTTCAGCCATGGCCCGGCGACCAGCAACATGGATCGTTCGTGTTCTACGGATCTTCCGAAACGCACGGCTGGGCGCGAAAGGCCGCCGAGTTCATGGGGCTCGGCAATCGCGCGTTCCGGCGAGTCCCGGTAGCCGATGATTTTACGATGGACACCGCCAAACTGGCGCAGATGGTCGCTACGGATCGTGCAGCTGGGTTCATACCCTTCTGCGTCGTCGGTACCGCGGGCACCGTTAACACCGGGGCGTCAGATGATCTCGTGGGCATTGCCGACTTCTGTGACCGTGAGAAGCTATGGTTCCATGTTGACGGTGCATTCGGTGCGCTGGCGTATTTATCCGAGAAGCTCCGACCACAGGTCTCCGGACTCGAACGTGCTGATTCACTTGGCTTTGACCTGCACAAGTGGGGCGATTTGCCATTCGAGTGCGCATGTGTGCTTGTGCGGGATCCTGAAGTACACACGGCAACGTTCGCCGCGCCGGCAAGTTATCTCGCTGCGGCAAGTCGCGGCGTGATCGCGGGCG
>JBDTAB010000034.1:0-6924 GCA_039924865.1 Gemmatimonadaceae bacterium
AATCTCGAGCAGCTGCTCGAAGCCGGCGTTCACTTCGGCCACCAGACGCGCCGTTGGAACCCGAAGATGCGCAGATTTATCTTCGCCGAGCGCAACGGCATCCATATCATCGATCTCCAGAAGACCCTGCGCCAGCTTGAACTGGCCCAGAATCTCGTGCGTGAAGTCGTCGCACGCGGCGAGCAAGTGCTCTTCGTCTGCACCAAGCGTCAGCTCGTCCCGATCGTGCGGCAGGAAGCCGAGCGTTGCGGCGCGATGTTCGTTACCGAGCGTTGGCTCGGCGGTCTGCTCACCAATTTCCAGACGGCCAAGAAGCAGCTTCGGAAGCTCAAGGACCTCGACGCTGGAATCGAAGGCGGTGCCGACTTCGCGAACTACACGAAGAAAGAGCAGCTCATGATGTCGCGTCAGCGTGACAAGCTTGCCAAGAATCTTTCTGGCATCAAGTCGATGACGCGTCTCCCTGGGCTCATGTACGTTATCGATTCCAAGAAGGAGCGGATCGCAGTTGCCGAAGCGAACAAGCTTGGCATTCCGATCGTCGCCCTCGTGGACACGAATGCGGATCCTGATCTCATTACGGTGCCGGTGGCAAGCAACGACGATGCAATCCGCGCGGTGGAGTTGATGACCGCCTCCATCGCCGATGCAATCATCGACGCACGTCGTGAAGCTCCGGTACGTACCGAAGTCGAAGAATCCGAATCCTACACCTACAGTTCAGATCGCGGGGCGGAACCGGAGGCGGGTGACGAGCGTCGTCGCCGGCGCCGGCCGAGACGCCGTCGGGCAAATCAGGAAGCGATTGCCGCACGGCTTAAGGGCACTCCGGGCGCCGAGGGCGAGACCGGCACCGATGAAGGCAGTGACACTGCAGGCAGTGACGCTGCAGGCAGTGCCGCTGGAGATGGCGGCGCTGGAAACGGCGACACGGGCGCGGAACCGGCCGCGGAGTAACTGCGACCAGTTTGCTTTGAACGCCGCCGCGGATAACCTCGGCGGCGTTCGTTTGACGGACACCGACAATAACCAACCGAAGACCAACGATGTTTACAGCTAAAGATGTTCAGGCCCTGCGCCAGCGTACCGGAGCGGGCATGATGGAATGCAAGAAGGCGCTCGAAGAAATGGGTGGCGACATGGAAAAGGCGGTTGATCACCTTCGCACGAAGGGAATCGCCAAGGCCGAAAAGCGCACCGGGAAGCAGACCAGCGAAGGGCTGATTTCCAGCTACATTCACCACAATGGTAAGGTTGGCGTACTGGTCGAGATCAAGTGCGAGACCGACTTCGTCGCCCGTACCGATGACTTCAAGGAACTCGGCCGCGAAATCGCTCTGCACATCGCGAGCGCCGCGCCGGTCTCCGTGGACAAGGACGGAGTGTCGCAGGATATTGTCGATCGCGAACGCGCTATCTTCGAGGAACAGGCCAGGGCCAGCGGCAAGCCGGAAGCCATCATTCAAAAGATGGTCGAGGGAAAGGTCGAATCCTATTACAAGGAAGTCGTTCTTCTGTCCCAGCCGTATGTACGGGAACCAAAGAAGAGCATTGGCGATCTTGTGAAGGAAGCGTCCGCAAAACTCGGCGAACATATTCAGGTTCGTCGTTTCACTCGTTACCAACTCGGCGAGGAGTAAACGCCATTGAGCGAACCCAAGTTACGCCGCATTCTGCTCAAGGTCTCCGGTGAAGCACTCGCCGGAGACAAGGGGTTTGGTTTCGATTTTGACGTGATCTCGGGATACGCCAACGAGATCAAGAATGTGGTCGACGCCGGGGTTGGCGTTGGTCTGGTAATCGGCGGTGGTAACATCGTTCGCGGCGCGCAGATCTCGCGCATGGGAATGGATCGGGTCGCGGCCGATTACATGGGCATGCTTGGCACTGTGGTCAATGCACTCGCAATGCAGGATGTGTTGGAGCGAATCGGTGTCGACACGCGAGTGATGACGGCCATTCGCATGGAGGAAATCGCCGAGCCTTACATCAGACGCCGCGCGCTCCGCCATTTCGAGAAGGGTCGCGCGGTGATCTTTGCCGCCGGTACCGGCAATCCTTACTTTTCGACTGATACAGCAGCCGCGCTTCGGGCTATCCAGATGCGCGCGGACGTGATCATCAAGGCGACGAGCGTAGACGGAGTGTACTCGGCCGACCCGAAGCACGACCCTCACGCCGTTCTGTATGAAACCATTTCGTACAACGACGTGATGCAGCGGGAACTCGGTGTAATGGATCAGACGGCTGTGACGCTGTGCAAGGAGAACCGCCTTCCACTCATCGTGCTGAACATCAACCATCCGGGCGCGGTCATGAAGGCCGTTCGCGGAGAACCAGTGGGGACGCGCGTATCATGATGACGATTCCGGAGATTACCAGCGACTCTCGTACAGCCATGGACAAGGCTATCGAGAACTCCAAGCGCGAGTTTGCCTCCATCCGGTCCGGCAAGGCATCTCCGAACATGCTCGATACGGTTCGTGTCGATGTGTACGGACAGCAGATGCAACTCAACCAGGTGGCGAGCGTCAGTTCGCCGGATCCTCGCTCGCTCATCGTGACGCCGTACGACAAGGGTCAGATGAAGGCGATCGAAAAGGCAATTCGCGAATCGGACCTTGGCCTTGATCCGAGCAGCCAGGGCGGGCTGATTCGCGTGCCGCTGCCGTCGATGAACGAGCAACGCCGCAAGGAACTCGTCAAAATCGTGCACAAGCTGGCGGAGGATGGGCGTATTGGTATTCGCCATGCGCGTACCGATGGTCGCGACAAGCTCAAGAAGCTCGATAAGGTCTCGGAAGATCAGGTGAAGGTTGCGGAAAAGGAGTTGCAAAAATTCCATGATGAGCACATGGCCCTGCTCGAGTCGCTTCTGAAGACGAAAGAAGCGGAAATCATGGAAGTCTGACGCACACTGTGTCGGAGCTTTCCAAGCGCATCATCTTCGCGGTTATCGCCGCGCCTGTCGGGATCGCGCTCATCTATCTTGGCGGTCCCTTTCTCGCAACGCTCCTCTCGGTCATCGCCGCACTGAGCGCGTGGGAATTCTGCCGCATGGCGCGCGCGTCGGGCGCGCAACCGTTCGATGTCGCGGCAATAATTGCGTCCGCAGCGGTGCCGTTGATCGTTTACGGCATGCGGCTGAGATTGCTCGCGCCGACTCTCACGCATGTCGTGATCGTAATCCTCATCGTGATGGCAGCGACAATCTTCCGTCGCGGTGTCGGAGGTCGCGCGATGCTCGCGGCATCAACCACGATTTTGTGTGTTGTCTACGTCAGCCTCATCGCATACGTGTATTCCCTGCGATTCAATGATTATATCGTCTCTGCGGTTGCAGGGACCGTGCTCGTGATGTTCCCCATTCTGCTCACCTGGTCTACCGACATAGGTGCCTACGTCGTTGGGCGGATGTTCGGCGCCCACAAGCTCATGCCGTCGATAAGTCCTGGCAAGACAGTGGAAGGAGCGATTGGCGGTCTGCTTCTCTCGGTGGTGATCGGATGGATCTACGTTCGATTCGCGCTGCACCCGTTTGCGCAGTTGGCGCTCGCGCCCGCCGCAACTATTGTGTTTGCGCTTTGTGTGAGCGTCGTCGCGCAAATAGGCGACCTGACAGAATCGCTTCTCAAACGTGAGGCCGGCGTCAAGGACAGCTCGTCGATAATCCCTGGCCATGGTGGCATGCTCGATCGGTTCGACAGTCTGCTGTTCGTGCTGCCGGTTGCAGCACTCCTGCTCCACGCCATGCTCATACCGGCGCCCGTGTGATTAAACGTGGTGTTGCGGTGCTCGGCTCGACAGGCTCGATCGGCACGGCCGCACTACGAGTTCTCGAGCGTCACTCCGATCAGTTCCGTGTTGTAGCGCTTACCGCGTTCTCCAATGGTCAGTTGCTCTCGGAACAGGCTGCTCGCGTAAAGCCACAGTACGTCGGGATCGTGACTCGCAATGGTGGCTGCAGCGCCTCATGGGCTGATGGCGCCGATTGCCTTGTTGCTGCAGCGACGCTGCCAGAAGTCGATGTCGTCCTCAACGCCATAGTTGGCGCCGCCGGCCTGCGTGCAACCGTGGCCGCAGTTCGTGCCGGCAAGCGGGTCGCGCTCGCGAACAAGGAATCACTCGTCATGGGGGGGGATCTGATCCTTCGCGCCTGCAGGGAAGGTGGCGGTGAAATCATTCCTGTCGATAGCGAACACAGCGCGATTCTGCAGTGTATTGGCGGACGGCCATCCTCCGAAGTGCGAAGGCTCATCATCACTGCGTCTGGCGGCCCGTTCAGGAATTGGAGTGCAGAGCGAATCGAGACAGCGACCGTTCAGGACGCCATGAACCATCCAACGTGGAACATGGGGCGCAAGATCACTGTCGATAGTGCAACGCTTGCGAACAAGGCGCTCGAGGTGATCGAAGCGCATTACCTGTTCGGAGTGCCGTATGATCGCATCGAAGTAATCGTGCATCCGCAGAGCATCGTTCATTCGTTCGTCGAATTCGTGGATGGGAGTGTTCTGGCGCAGTTTGGATTCCCGACCATGGAACTTCCCATACTGTACGCTCTCACGCACCCTCACCGCATCGAGGACACGCCAGCGAGGCGATTTGATCCCGCGGCTGCGTCTCCGCTCACGTTCGAGCCGCCGGACCAGCTTCGATTTCCCGCGCTTGCTACCGGCCTCCGCGCTGGTCGTACCGGCGGTTCGGCGCCCGCAGTCTTCAATGCGGCGAACGAGCAGGCTGTAAAGCTCTTTCTGGACGGACAAATTTCATTTCCGGACATAGCCCGGACCGTTGATGCGGCAGTTTTGGCCCTCGAGAACCTCCCGGCCGCATCCGTTTCCGATGTGACTGCAGCGGACGAGGCTGCGAGGGAGTATGTTCTCCGGTGGTCGAAGCTTAGGGGGCGCTGACCCATGGGACTGGATGACGAATGTCCGCTCGCGAACATCATATCGGCGCGCCTGCATGAATCGCGGGATGCGCTGACTGCGCGATGGCTTGAGCGAATTGCCGCGCGGGTCACGGTTGATCCTAATCGGATTTTCCCGACGAACGACCTTTTAAACCACGTTCCCCTCCTCATTGACGGGATCGCTGCGTACGTCGCCGATCCAGCGGCTGTAGTGTCGTCCGACATGTCCGTTGTTGCCAAGGCGCGCGAACTTGGTGCATTACGCCACGCGCAGGGCTTCGATCAGTACCAGATCCTCAAGGAGTTCGAAGTACTCGGCGGCATCCTGCTCAATTTCCTCGGCGAGGTCGCCGAGGCCACTGACGTGCGCTGCAGCCGCAGCGAGCTGCTGGCGTGCGCCCAGCGTGTCTTTCTTGCGGTGAGCCTTATACAGCAGGCAACCTCGACGCAGTTTCTGCAACTCGTGACCGATCGAGTGTCGGAGCGCGAGGAGCGGCTTCGCGCCTTCAACCGCGCTCTGACGCACGAGTTCCGCAACAGGATTGGTGCGACACTCGGCGCTGGCCAAATTCTCCAGATTGACGGCCTCTCGGGCGAGAAGCAACAGGAACTCGCAGCCCTCATCATTCGCAACGTACGAGGCATGCAGGGGATTCTGGACAATCTCCTGGAGTTGACCATGGTCGGCCCTGACGCGAGGCAGCACAGGCATGTCAGGCTGCGCCAGGCAGCCGCCGAGGTGGGACGAGAGTTGCGCGATATGGCTGCCGCGCAAGGCATTGTGTTGAAGTTGGCAGAGGACCTTCCGGACGTCGAGGTCGCTGCCGCGGCCGTTGAGCTGTGCTTGACCAACCTCGTGTCCAACGCCATCAAGTACAGCGACGCCGCCGAACCCGTTCGCACCATCGAGGTCCGGGGAGCACTCGAGACTCAGCGAGGCGGTGAGACGGAAGTCGTGATCGAAGTCGCCGACAACGGGATTGGAGTTCCGGAATCCGAGCGCGCGCGGCTTTTCGAGCGCTTTTTCCGAGCGACGCACGGATCGAGCGATATCGAAGGTACCGGCCTCGGTCTCAGCATTGTGCGAGAGACGGTCAAGTCTCTGGGCGGGCGAGTGTGGGCGCACTTCCCCGAGAAGGGATCGGTCTTCGCGTTCTCGCTGCCGTGCCGACGGGGCGGCGATCGCGCTGCGCCGGAGTCTGGCGACCGCTGATGGTGGCAACATCTGACCCGGCAGCACGGGACTAAATTACACGTTCTCGATCCGATCTCGAGGCTGAAAAGCTGTTGGCCCAATCCCACAACCCGCTGTCATGCTAGTCTGGCTCGCGCCCGTATTCGTACTCGGCCTCGTCGTATTCGTACACGAATTTGGCCACTTTTTGGCTGCGAAAGCATTCGGAGTCTACGCCCCGCGCTTTTCGATCGGGTTTGGACCTGCGATAGTCAAGAAGCGGATTGGCGAAACCGAGTATCGCATCGGGATTCTCCCGATTGGCGGTTACGTGCGCATGGCGTCGCGGCTTGATGAAACCAGCGCCGCACTGGAAGGCGGTGGTGAACTCACTGCCGAAGGCGACAATCTGGATCCAAACGAACTGATCCCCTTCGGCTCCAAGCCAGTGCCGGAGAGCAGGTGGTTCGAATCCAAATCACTCACGGCGCGGCTCATAATCATGCTCGCCGGCGTGACTATGAACGTGGTTCTGGGTTTCGTCATAAACGTTGCTCTGGTAAAGATTTACGAGCGCGCACCTACAACTCGTCTCAATGAGGTCGTGGCCGGAAAGGCAGCCGCGCAGGCCGGTCTCGAGAAAGGTGACAGCATCGTCGCCGTCAAAGGTTCGCCCGTGGGATCGTGGGAGAACTTTGTCGCGGTCATCAAGAATTCGGGTGGCACCGCAG
Source organism: Gemmatimonadaceae bacterium (assembly GCA_039924865.1). Classification (GTDB taxonomy): domain Bacteria; phylum Gemmatimonadota; class Gemmatimonadetes; order Gemmatimonadales; family Gemmatimonadaceae; genus Fen-1247. The sequence goes on from JBDTAB010000034.1 coordinate 6,821, forward strand.
TGCCGGTTGGCGTGCTCAGGGACGGCAAGCCGCTTACTGTAAGCGTGACCCCCGTGAACGACACCGTCACGGATCCGAACACCGGAATCACCTCGCGGGAGGGG
>JBDTAB010000035.1:0-9392 GCA_039924865.1 Gemmatimonadaceae bacterium
CGAACACGATGCGTATCGACGACATGAATCCGCATCTATGGCGAACGCATGATGGTGGCAAGACGTGGACGGAGATCGACAACGGAATCGCGCCAGGCGCGGTGACGAACTCGATTCGCGAAGATCCGCGCAAGAAGGGATTGCTGTATGCGTCGACGGAAACACAGGTATGGGTTTCATTCGATGATGGTGACAACTGGCAATCACTCAGACTGGACATGCCGGCTGTGTCGGTGCGCGATCTCCAGATCAAGGACGACAACATCTGCATGTGCTCCGATCTAATCGCCGGCACGCACGGTCGCGGATTTTACATTCTCGATGATGTGACGCCGCTTCGTCAGGCCGCAGAGGCGCGCAGCGCGAAGGGAGCCTATCTGTTCAAACCGGAAACTGCGACGCGCATTCGTTTAGCCGGGAACGATCCAACACCCTGGCCGCCGGAAGTTCCGGCCGGTGAGAATCCACCGAACGGCGCGATCATCGACTACTATCTGTCATCGAATGTCTCTGGTCCAGTGACGATCGACATTCTGGATGCAGGTGGCAAAGTCGTGCGCACCTACACGAGCGAGCTTGGGCGCGATCCGGATCCGGCGACTGATCCTGCGGCCTACAACAAGGTATGCAACGCGAATCCGAATTCACCGGATTGTTCAGTTCCTCTCTACTGGCCGTCGCGCATCAAGTCGATGCCGACCAGCGCAGGAATGCACCGCATCAGCTGGAACATGCGGTATCAGCCTCTCGCTACAGAACGTGGCGGAGTGGATGCGACTGGAGCGGTACCAAAGCGCAGCTCGCCGCCGCCGAGTTCGCCATGGGCAGCTCCGGGTCAGTACACGGTACGTCTCACTGCTGGCGGAAAGAGTTACACGCAGCCATTGACCGTCCGATTGGATCCGCGCGTGAAGACGTCACCGGCAGCACTGGCGGAAAACACAAGGCTCTCGCTCGAGATGTATGAGATGGCGCGCAACGCGCGCATGGCATACGGCCAGGCGCATGAACTCGCCGTGATGGTTGCTCAGGCCGAGAAGGATCATGGCGTCGCGGGCGGCGCGTTCAAGGCGGGAATCGATTCTGTTGCACCGTCGGAGGCACGCGGTGGTCGGCGGTTCTTTGGTGGGCGCGGCGGGCCACCGGCAGTCACGCTCAACGCTGCGAGCAGCGCAGCTCTATCCGCGTCGCTTGCGATGCAGGCGGCTGAGATTGCGCCGACGGCGGCGCAGATCGCGGCGTGCGCACGTGCGCGCGTGGAAGTACAGGCAGCGATGGCTCGATGGGACGCCCTGAAGACGGCGGGGCTGTCGTCGTTCAATGCAACGCTCAAGACGAAGGGTCAGCCGGCGCTCACGCTGCCACCACTCCGGTTGCCACCGGCGATACCGAGTGACGCGAACGGGAACGTGAACGAACACGAGAACGAGGGATAATCCAACAACGAAGGAGCCTGTGCATCGAAGCAAGATGCGCAGGCTCTTTCGCTATACAGGGTCATCACTGTGACGATTTTACGCTCCCTAATTGCTGTTCAGGCGGCCTGTGTCGTAGCCGTGATCGGCGCCGCACCGCGGATCGCGGTGTGTCAGTCCTCGTATCTGTTTGTCTGGACTGGCGGCGCTGGAACGAATGATTCCATGGCGACGATCGACGCGAACCCTTCGTCGAGAACGTACGGACGAGTGCTCGCGACGACCTTGACGGGAACTGCCGGCATGCCGCACCACACCGAGCAGGAGCTTGGGCCGAACGGTCATTTGCTTGCGAATGACTTTCCGGCTGGACGCACGTGGCTGTTCGATCTCAACAACCCGTTGAAGCCGCGGATACTCGGTACCTTTGGCGACGTGGCGGGATTCAGCCATCCGCACACTTTCAGTAGACTGGCGAACGGTCATGTACTGACGACGTTTCAGTATCGCGCGGACGCTTACACAACGAAACAGGTGTCAACGCACACCGGTATCATGGCTGGCATGGCCGATCCACACCTGCACGCCACCGGTGGGCTGGTGGAGATGGACGAGCTGGGGCATCCGCTCATTTCAGCGAGCGCGGCGGATCCGACGATCAAGGACAGATTCATCTATCCGTACAGTGTCCTGCCGATACCGAGTATAAATCGCGCAGTGTCAACGACCACCGACATGAATTTCGGCGATTCAGTAGCGACATCGCAATGGGTTCAGATCTGGCGGCTTTCGGATCTCAAGTTGCTGCGAAGCATTGCGCTTCCGGCGGGAGTGGGCTCCCATGCGAAAGCGAACCAATATTCCGGTGAGGCGCGTCTTCTGCCGCATGGGCAGGGCGTTTATATCCACACATTCAATTGTGGATTGTACCTGATGCGTAACGTCGCGAGTGCCCAACCGCGAGCAGCCCTGGTGCATGCTTTTGACGGGATTGATTGCGGCGTGCCTCTCCTCACGTCGCATTATTGGATTCAGACGGTGCCAGCGGATCACGGTCTGGTCGTGCTGGATATTAGCGACGCGATGCATCCGCGAGAGGTGTCACGTTTCAGCGTCGGGGCGGATGAACAACCACACTGGATCGCGATCGATCATACGGGACGACGAATCGTTCTCAACTCGGGCGGGAAGGGCAATCGACTGTTCATCGTGAACTTCGATCCCGCGAATGGGCATCTGTCGATTGACGACGCGTTTCGCGATCCAGGGGGTAAGAAGCCCGGAATCAGCCTGTCGGGCAGCAACTGGCCGCGGGGAGTGTCTGGCAACGTGCAGCCGCACGGAGCGGTGTTTTCGCGTTAGGGGCGCATCGTGGTTGGTCGGCAGCAGATGGGTTCCCGCTTTCGCGGGAATGACGGGGCAGGCGGGAATGACGGGGCTACGGTGCTACGGTGCTACGGTGCTACGGACGTTTCGGACGCTTGAAGCTGAGTGCATTACGAATGGCACGCCACACGGCGCGTACCAGCAACAGCACGAGCACGAGCAGAACCAGTGCGGCAATCAACGTGATTATTGGGTGCTGCCATAACGTGTAGGTCATTGTCGCGACCACGCCGAGCTCGGCGATGTTGACCAGGCCGTTGGTCACGGGTTCCGGCGACGTATCGACCGCGGTGCGAATGCCCAGTTTCGCGAGGTTGGTAGTCAGGCCGAGGCCACCGCCCAGAAGACCTGCGATGACGATTATTGATGGGTCGGCGTGCCATGCTGTGGCGACGGCGAGTGCCGCCGCCGCTGGTGTGCGGATCAGGGTGTGTGCTGCTTCCCATGCGGATGCGACGCCCGGTATCAGTGTCGCGAGAAACTCCACGATCGCCAGAACGAGTGCCACCGCAATGATGATCGGGTTATCGAGCGCGGATAGAACACCGGGCAGTGGTCCAATCCATCCGAAACGTTCCCCAATTCCCACGAGAACGACGGTCGCGTAGAGGCTGATACCCGACGCGTACGCGATCCCAAGTGACTCGGCCAGCGTAACCAGAGAACCCATGGTCGGGTTTCAGTAGTTGGAATTGGGGGTTGTCGAGTCACTCGGCGTGTCGAGTGTCTTCAGCACATCGCGCCACGCAAATTTCTTTCCGGAGTGGCGGACCCAGTAATCCATCCACGCCATCTCAGCGGTTGATTTGAGCAATCTGTTGCGCGGGTCTGGGATACCGTGCGTTGCGCCTGGATACACGAAGAGTTCTGTCGGAACGCCGAGTTTCTCGAGAGCCATGTGCAGTTCTTCGCTTTGCGGGCGTGGGACGCGTGGGTCGCCATCGACAACGTGAATCATCGTCGGCGTCTTGGCGTTCTTGATGTAGGCGATCGGTGACTGCCGCCACCAATTCTGCATGTCGTCGTAATACATCTTGTCACCCAGATACCACTGGCGGACGCGTTGCGTGTCGCTTTCACCGTACATCGAGATCCAGTTGAAGACGCCAGCGCCACTCGAGATGGCCTTGAAGCGATTCGTATGGGTGAGGATCCAGTTTGACCAGTGACCGCCGGCGCTCCAGCCGAGTACCCCCATTTCGCTGCTGTCGGCGATTCCCGTTACGATGAGGTTGTCGACACCGGCCATGATGTCCTCGTAGCCCTTGGTGAAGTAATCGCCCTGGCTCTCGATCTTGAACTTCTGGCCGTAGTTGGTGGAGTTGCGATAGTTGGGCAACAGCACGGCGTAACCCGCGCCCGCGTATACTTGTGCGCCGTAGCCGCCATTGAACCGCAACACGTCGGCGGCGGCCGGGCCACCGTGGATTGCGACGATCAATGGATAGCGCTGACCGGGTTTGTAATTCACGGGCTTGATGAGAATGCCGCCAACTGTACGCCCATCGGTGGACTTCCAGGCAATCTCGCTCTCCTCACCCAGTGCGACATTGCGTAGCTCGGGATCGCTGTCTGTCAATTGAACCCAGCGCGCTCGTGTACCGATATCCGCAGCGGAAGACACGGAGAAGAAAGCGGGCGGTGTGCGCGGGTCAGTGTAGTCGATGACGATGTGTTTGGTGGCATCGTCTTGGGTCGCGCGTACGGAAGCCTGTTCGTGCGTAAGTTGCTGCACCTTGTTGGATGCGAGGTCGAGCGCGAGAACTTGATCCGTTGCGCGAATCCCTTCATTGAAGTAGATCGTGTGCGAATCCGGCGACCAGAATCCGATAGTCACGTCGCCATCAAAACCAGCGCCCAGCTTTTTGAAGTTGCCGGCGCGTTCGGCGACCGGGCGGGCGTATACGCGCTCGTTGTGCATGAAGATGAAATCGTCTGGCGCGGCGAATGCGACTGTTCTGCTATCTGGTGAAAAGCTTATCGCACTTTCGGAGATGTCGACGTTTTTCGTCAGGCGTTCCGTCGTTCCGGTCGCGACTTCGTAGAGATACAGGTCGGCGTAGTCCATCTGCTCGAGAATGTTGCGCTCGTAGCGATCTGCGGAGATGCCGTGATAACCGATCCACTTGCCGTCTGGCGAGATGACGAAATCGCCGACGCTGTACGAAGTGTCACGTGTGAGCCGTGTGGGCTGTTGCGTGGAGACGTCTACCGACCACAAACTGGAGATGGGCACTTCCATGTTCTGGATGCGCACGTCGAAGTGTTTTGCGAGTCGAAGATGTTCATCGGGATCGACGGTGTCGGCAGATACGAAATAGATCCTTTTTGAATCCGGAGCCCAGCGCCAGAGTCCGACGCCGGTTGAATGTTTGGTGATTCGGGTCGACGCTACGGAATCACCGGCGGCAAGGCTTGCGACCGGCAGTTCGTACAGTTGTTCCTTCGTCGCGACGCCGGAACGATATACCAGCCACTTGCCGTCGTCGGAGAACGCGAAGGTTGAAACGCCGTCGTGCGCGTCCGTGATTCTGCGCGCTTCGCCTCCATCTGTACGCATCAAATAAAGTTGATCAGATGCGCCACCACGGCCGCCGCCCACAGCAGGCGGGAAGTACGGTGCACCTGGGCCGCTGGTAGGGAGGGTACTCGGGCGATTACCGCTCGGATTTGTCGTTGCGTCGCGATCGGACAGGAACACGAAGAATCGCCCGTCGGGCGACCACGTCGGGTTCGATTCGTTCTTGTCTTTCGTGTATGTGAGCTGTCGCGTACTCGACACGCCGCGCGCGGTACTCACCAGGTAGATATCGCTCTGGCGTTTTGCCAGTTGCCAGTTGGGGGTCGTGATTGTGTAGAGCAAATATTGACCGTCCGGGCTGGGTGCCGCCGCTCCCAACTGTCGCATGTTCTGCATGTCGAGCCACGTCATTGGATGTTGCGCGACGGCGATCGAAGGAATCGTGACCGCGACGAGTGCAGCGAAGCGAACGGCAGTATGGTTTTGCATTCTTTGACCGGTAGATGGGCGTCAATACATCTGCTGAAAATGCGCATGTTCGGACGCAGGGAATTGGTCGTCCTGTATCTCGCGATAATGTGCATCATATAGTCGAAGAGCGGGAGATATGTTTGACAGGTAGCCTCCAACGGTGCACGTTTGGTCGGCGTAGGTACGAGACAACCACCATACCCGCGCCACGGCGCGCCGAGGGTCCAATGTCGCTTCTCGCTCGGATCACCACCTGCGCGGCTTTTGTTGCAGTCGCGCTTCCCGCTGGCGCTCAGGGCGTCGGATCTCCGCAGGGATATCAAGAGCCGCCCGAATCCATTCGTCGCATACTGGATGCGCCACCCGCCGCGACTGGTAGCGTCAGTCCGGATGGCAAGTGGATTGTCATCGCCGCCAGGGAGCCGGCGGTTACGACAATTGCCGACATGGCGGAGCCCACATTGTATTTGGCGGGTGAGCGATTCCACCCAATCGCCAGCTACAGAGTGGATACCGTAGGGATTCGCTCGATGCGATTGAAGCCCGTATCCGGCGGTGCCGCGAAGCCCATTTCGGTGCCGGCCGGCGGACGGATCGCGCAGTACGCGTGGAGCCCGGACGGTCACATGCTGGCGTTCACTACCGTCGACAAGTCGCTCCGCATGGGGATTCGGCTGGCTCCCGTGAGCACTGGAAGTGAAATCATCGTTTCCGCGCCTGGTGTGCACGGAAAGCTGGGCGCGCCGTCATGGTCTCACGACGGTCGTTACGTCGCACTTACGGAAGCGACGCGCAACGGCACAGCGCTATGGGTCGTGAACGTCGTATCGCGCAGTGCGAAGCGCGTAACTCCATACACGATCAACACTGTGACAGGTGGCTGCGACTGGTTGTCGATGAAGCCACAGCTTGTCTGCATCATGAACGTCGCATCGCGCGGATCGCCGCCGCCGGAAGGGGAGGTCCCTACGGGGCCGATCGTGCAGGAATCGTACGGGCGCGCTGCCCCAGTGCGCACGATCGAGTATCTGCTCAAGAATCAGCACGACGAAGCGCTGTTCGACTATTACTTCACGAACCAGATCACGCTGCTCACGCCTGACGGCGCCAGCAGGAATGTTGGAAAAGCGGGGATCCATACACGTGTCAACCCGTCGCCGGATGGCAAGTGGCTGTTGGTGCGGACGGTACACCGGCCGTACTCGTATCAGGTTGATCTAGGGGATTTCCCAGAGCGAATCGAAGTTTGGTCACTCGACGGCAAGGTCGCCAGCACGATCGCCGATCGCCCGCTCACGGACAATGTGTCCAGCGCGCGCGACGCTGTTGCTGCAGGCATACGTACCGTGTCGTGGCGGCCGGATGTGCCGGCGACTGTATTTACGGTAGAGGCGCTCGACGGTGGCGATCCTGGCAAGCAGATGGCAAAGCACGATCGTGTGAGCCTCGTATCGGCACCATTCACGAGCGCGCCGCAGCCATTTATGGATCTCGAAATGCGCTATCGCGGAATCACGTGGATGTATCCGGATATTGCACTCGTCAATGAGGGCACATCCCGTACAGCGAAGTTGCGTACGTGGGTGGTGAATCCGACATCTCCGTCGTCAGCGAGCGTGCTGTTTGACCGCAGCTCGGAAGATCGCTATGGCGATCCAGGCAGGTTCGTCATGGTGTACGATCTGTCGAGCGACAGGATGGTGCCGTTGCGCGCGGCTGATGGTCACACGATGTATCTCACGGGTGACGGAGCTTCGCCGGAAGGAGACCGACCGTTTCTGGATGCGATCGACATGCAGAATGGCAACAAGAGTCGCATCTGGCAGAACAGCGGTGATCACTACGAGTACGTTGCATCACTCACCGATCCAGCTGCTCGCAGCTTCGTCACTCGACGCGAATCGCCCACTGATCCACCGAATTTTTACCGTCGTGAAACTGGAAGTGTTGCAGCGACGAAACTAACCGAGCTAAGCGATCCCGCTCCAGCGTTTGCTGGAGTCACGGGAAAGCTGATCATGTATACGCGTCCTGACGGCGTCAAGCTATCTGCGACGATGTATCTGCCGGCGGGGTACACACCGTCGCAAGGACGCCTACCATTCTTCTTCTGGGCGTATCCGCGCGAGTTTCTCTCCGCGGCAGCGGCTTCGGAAGTACGCGGATCGCCGTACCAGTTCAAGCGCCCGTCGCTTCCACGTGACCGGCAGCTGTTGTTGCTGGCCGCTGGCTATGGCGTGCTCGATGGTCCATCGATGCCGATCGTGGCGAAGGACGGCAAGGAGCCGAACGACAGTTATGTCGAACAACTCGTGGCGAGTGCCAAGGCCGCTATCGATGCAATTGATTCGCTTGGAGTTGGCGATCCCAACCGCGTTGCTGTTGGCGGGCACTCGTATGGTGCATTCATGACCGCCAACCTGTTGGCTCATTCGACGTTGTTCCGGGCGGGCGTCGCGGAGAGCGGAGCGTACAACAGGACACTCACGCCGTTTGGATTCCAGGCCGAGCCGCGGACGTTCTGGCAGGCCGAGAGTATCTACAGCGGTATGTCGCCGTTCAATTATGCCGACAAGATCAAGACACCGATCCTGTTGATTCATGGTGTGAAGGATGATAATTCGGGGACGTTCCCGATCCAGTCAGAGCGAATGTACGCGGCCATCAAGGGGAACGGTGGCACGGTACGTTACGTGCAGCTTCCGCTTGAGCCGCACGGATACACGTCGCGTGAGAGTCTGCGGCATGTGATGTGGGAGACCGTGACATGGCTGGACAGGTACGTCAAGAATGCGGGCAGCGTGGCGAAGTAGTGGCTGAATACAAAACGCCCGTTTCGATGCCAGAATCGCGACGGGCGTTTGTCGTTTACATGGGGACCCAATCAATTATTAAGGGGAAAGACATGGCGGAGCAACTGCACTCGGATCGCGAATCAGACGAATCGTCGCCGGCTTTTCGCATCCTCGGCCAGCTGGAGATTGAAGAGATTCTTGCCCGGAACAACGTCGGTCGGATTGCCTTTTCGCTCCATGATCGAGTGGATATACAGCCGATTAATTACGTCTTCGAAGGTGGCTGGATCTACGGCCGTACGAGTCGAGGGACAAAGCTCTCCACTATCGCGCACCACCGCTGGGTGGCGTTTGAGGTCGATGAGGTAGAGGGGTTGTTCAAGTGGAAGAGTGTGGTAGTCAAGGGAGCTTTCTACCTTATTGATCCCGACACGTCTGCTCATCAGGATCCGGCATTCAACCGTGGCGTCGAGCTGCTGAGGGATCTGATACCGGAAACTTTGACGGCCGACGACCCGACGCCGTTCCGCAATTCCGTATTCCGTATTCATCTGGACGAGGTGACCGGGAGAGCTGCGAATGGCGATGCAGGCACTACTCCCGGCAAGTCCTGACTGCTTGAGATGCGGACGGTCCACCTCTTGCGGCGTGGCAACGGTTCACGGAAGGCATTGACAGCCTGCAGCAATCTTATCGCCGGCAATTCTTCCAAACACATGGGGTACATGATGAGAACATTGCGAACCACGATGCAACTTGCTGCTGCAGCTGCGTTGGTAGCGGCAGCGGTCCCGATGTCTGCAC
>JBDTAB010000036.1:0-30069 GCA_039924865.1 Gemmatimonadaceae bacterium
TGATTCATGTCCAAGGATTATGTCAAACGTCGCGCCACGCGTACCCGATTGCAGAAGCAACCGGCCGTCATGCCCTTCGGTGATGATGCGGCGCGCAAGAGATAGCCCGATCCCCCACCCTTTTTCCTTGGTGGAAAAGCCAGGCTCGAAGATGCGTTTTCGAAGCTCACGGGGAACACCCGGCCCGTTGTCCTTCACCCGAATTCGAACCCTGCCTTCCGGCAGTTCCTGAGTCGAAAGGGTGACGCGGCCGCCTCTCCCAGCAAGTGCGTCGATCGCATTTTTTGTCAGTGATTCTACCGCCCATTCAAGCAGAACCGGGTCGCCGTCAACCATCAGTGACTCACCGCGGCGTACCGACCGAATCGTAACAGCTTTCGCAAGAGTCGGGACTCGCGCGCGAAAATATGCAGCCACGTTGTCGACGACCTCCGCGACATCCACCTTCTCGCGCCGCGGCGGGCGACCGATCCTCTCGAATCGAAAAGCGACTCGCCGCAGCCTGTCGAGATCACCGTCCATGTGCGCGAGTGCGTGGCTCACGACCGGGTCTTCCGGAGCATGATCCCGTAGTAGCTCGATCCATCCACTCATGCTCGATAGCGGTGTACCGAGCTGGTGAGCAGATTCGCGCGCCATTCCGGCCCATATCTGCTCGCGGTCCGCACGGCCGCGAGTTCGAAGCGCATAAATACCGGCAGTCAGAAACATTGCTATTAGAAGTGCCTGCAGTGCCGGGACGACGCGTAGGCCTTCCACCAGACGAGTGTTACCGAAGTAGACCGTTCCGACGCCGCGTTCAACGACCGGCGTGTTCTCGTGCGCCAACTCGCGGGCGTATTCCTGAATTCGCGCGTTGTTGTCCCGCACGTTCGCCGGAAGATTCTGCGACGCTGTCACCGCTCCACTCGCATCGGTGACTATCACGGGCACGCCGGATTCGCGGATGAGTGCGGAAAGATCCTGAAGCGCGGTCGTCGCAGCATCTGGATTGGGATCGTTTAGAGCGTCGTAGACGCGCGCGTACATCTTCCCCACGCGCGACGCCTCTACGCGCAAGTCGGTCACTACGCTCCTCATGTAAAACACGTACCACGTGAGAAGCGCTACCACGCCGAATACTACTGCCCAGAGCGGTGCGCTGCGACGCACGCTCTAGCTTATCACCGGCGCGCCGAAATACGGTTCGAGCGCCGTGGGCACACGAACAGTTCCGTCCGCGTTCTGGTGCTGCTCGAGAATGGCTGCGATGATTCGCGGGAACGCCAGACCTGAAGCGTTGAGCGTGTGAACAAAGCGCGGCTTGCCGCCACCAGACGGACGAAACCGAATGTTCGCGCGCCGACCCTGGAAGTCCATGAAGTTGCTGGACGACGAGACTTCGAGCCACTTCCCGACACCTGGTGCGAATGCTTCAAGATCGTACGTCTTCGCACTGGCAAACCCGGTATCTCCCGCCGCAAGCAGGAGAACACGATACGGCAACTCCAGCAGTTGAAGTATTCGCTCTGCGTGCGACGTTATGGCCTCGTGCTCTTCGCGCGAGCGGTCCGGATGCGCATAGCGTACCAGCTCAACCTTGTCGAACTGGTGAACTCGAAGCAGTCCGCGGGTATCCTTTCCGTGAGCGCCGGCCTCTCGCCTGAAGCACGGAGAATACGCGGTGAACATCCGCGGCAAGTCCGCTTCGGGAAGTATCTCGTCTCGGTACAGATTGGTCAGAGGCACTTCGGCAGTCGGGATCAGGAACAAATCCTCATCGACCAGACCGTACTGCTCATCTTCGAATTTGGGGAACTGAGCGGTTCCAGTCATCGATGCACTGTTTACGGCTGCGGGCACCCACGTTTCCTCGTAGCCGTGCTCACGTGTGTGCGTGTCGAGCATCAGGTTCATGAGCGCGCGGACTAGTCGCGCGCCTTTCGCGCGATAGACAATAAAACCCGATCCGCTGATCTTGGCGCCGCGTTCGAGATCGATGAGACCGAGCTTCGTGCCGATGTCCCAGTGCGGCACAACCCCTTCTGGATCGCGCGGCGTTCCCCACGTCCGGACCACCAGATTGTTCTCCTCGCCACCGGCGGGAACGTCAGCGAGCGGCATGTTTGGAATCTGCAACATGACCGCCGTGAGTTCCTCCTCTATCGATCCCAGGTGCATCTCTAGCGTGTCGATTTCATCGCCGAGCGACCGCCCTTCGTTAACGAGATCATCCGCAGCTTCGCCGCTCCGCTTACGCTTCGCGACTTCCTGAGTCACCACATTGCGGCGCGCCTTTATCTCTTCAACGCGCTGGATGGTTGCGCGCCGCTCGCCATCGAGAGTTACAGCATGATCGATGAGCATACCACTCGACTCGAGCATGTTCCGGCGCGCGAGGCCGTCTCGAAATGCCTCCGGATTCTCGCGAAGCAGGTGTAAGTCGTGCACTATTTCACTTGGTCGGTAGTCCCGGAGCGAACGATCGGTAGCCGCAATTCGGATCCGACACCATACGGAAGTAAATGGCGCGCGTCGTCGTTGGCTTCACGCTGTCGATAACAACCTTGGCGTAGATCGTTGGCCTGGGATCGTACACGCACGCGTCGCTCGGCGTTGTCCGGTTTGTCAGCAGAACGAACGGCTGCCCAGGCTGAACTACTACCGCCGTATCCGGGCGGTAGTAGCCACCCGGCGCCGATTTGATGTCGTCGAACGGCGTGGTGAACATCGTTTGAATTCCCACCGGAGGAGATCCAGACAGCTGGTTCACTAAAAGGCGTACCGGGCTCACGACGACGCGGCCCTGATCGTCAAAATCAAAAGCCACATCGAATGCGCCGGTGCCATCCACTCGAACAGCCGATCGATAGATCACCGCGAGGCCGCTAGGCAGGCTCGGTGGTGTCCCGGTAAGACCGTACGCAACGAGTGTGTCAGTTGCGACCGCGAGCGACGGCTGGAGAATGCTCGTGTCCTTACAGCCTGTGACGACCGCAAGGCCGGCGATGGCCGCGACCGCCGCGGCGGAATAGCGTAGGTGCATGCGCTTAGCGGAGCATTAAAAATGGGAATACCCACCGCGGAGCATAATTCCCCGCAGCGTAGCCTCGTAGAATAGCCGCCGGGACGGTACTTTTCAACGCATGCCGACACTACGCGAGTTGACAGAAGCGATCCAGCAGCGACCCGGCGTCCAGACGGTCGTCATTCTTGGCGCCGATGGCCTCCTGATTGAGACCCACGACTCTGCCCAGAACCACGCCGAAGCGCTGGCAGCCCGCGTCCCAGCCGTCGCCACTGCCGGGAACCAGTTGGGCGACGCCGCCTCGGCTGGCAATGCCGGGCTGGTCCTGCTGGAGTTCGAGCGCGGGTATGGAGTGGTGATCCGGCTTTCGGATCAGGTACTCCTCTTCGTTTCCGCCGGCCGCGACGTCGCGCTTGCAGACCTGCTCTTCGATCTACGACGCCACAGGTCCGCTATGGCAGCGCTGGTATAGGGAGCAGCCGTTGACGACAGAGAACGCCGAGCATCCGCGCAGGGTTCTCGTGGCAGACGACGAACCGCACATTGGTCGGATCATCAAGATGAAGCTCGAAGCTGGCCCTTTTGACGTGACGCTGGCGTATGACGGGCAGGAAGCTACCGATGCTCTGACTTCGGGCAGCGAGCAGTTCGATCTGGTGCTACTCGATCTAATGATGCCGATCAAGAGTGGCCTCGATGTCCTCAGGACACTCCGCAGCGAACTGCACAGCGATATTCCGGCGATCATTCTTACAGCCGCGGGACAGGACGAACAAGAGCGTGCAGCGCTCGAGACAGGCGCCAATGCGTTTGTTACGAAGCCATTCAGCCCTAAGAAGCTTTACGCACTGGTAGCCAGGCTTACGGGCATAAAGGACGACGAATACGAATGAGTGACACTACCTGGGCGGTAGTGTTGGCCGGAGGCGTAGGCTCCCGGTTCTGGCCACTCAGCACCCCTGCGCGTCCCAAACAGCTGCTACCACTTGTCGACAACCGGCCGCTGCTGGTCGCTACGCTCGACCGCATGGCCGCACTGGTGCCGCCGGAGCAGACGCTAATTCTGACCAACGCGTCGCTGGCTTCCGCGATTTCCGCGTCCGTGCCGGGGATCTCCCGCGATAACGTGATTCCAGAGCCCCGGCCCGCAGGCACGGCCGCGGCACTCGCGTACGCGGCTTCGGAGATCGCCCGCCGCGGCGGACCCAACGCAGTCATGATCTGTGTGCATGCGGACTGGGCGATCGCTGACGAAGCCGAGTTTCGCGCGACGCTTACGCGCGCCGTCACCGTCGCACGCGTGGAGCACGGGCTCGTGACTGTTGGAATTGTGCCCACCAGGCCCGATCCGGGCTTCGGCTACATCGAAACCGGTGACCTAGCGCCGGCCTCCGGCGCACGCCGCGTCCATCGATTCATCGAAAAGCCGACGCGCGAACGCGCCGTCGAACTATGCGCGGACTCCTGCCTCTGGAATTCCGGAATCTTTGTATGGCGCGTAGTAGACTTTCTCGATGAGGTCCGCAAGCATACTCCAGAGATCGCGCCGGCACTTGACGAATTAGATGGCTCGGCGGATTCCCTCTCGCGGTTCTTCGCGGCCGTCAAGCCGATATCGGTGGACGTCGGCGTGCTTGAGCGCAGTGATCGCGTTTACGTACTCCCCGGAGACTTCGGTTGGGATGATGTCGGAACGTGGGCTTCCCTACACCGCGTTCGCACGCACGACGACGACGGCAACGTTGCTACCGGGACAGTCGTCGCGAAAGATTCATCCAACAACGTCGTGCACGCAGAAGGCAATTCGGTGGTGCTCTTCGGCGTCTCCGATCTTGTAGTGATCACGCGTGACGGATTGACAGTCGTCACCACGCGTGAGCGTTCGGTGGATCTCAAGATTCTAATTGATTCACTGCCACAGGCGATGCAAGCACTCGCAAAATGAGCGAACTCTATTTGTTCGATGATGCGCGCGCACGCACGTTCGAGCCATTCGCTCTCACACGACCAATTTCGGAGCTTCGCGCCGGCACCGAGCTGCTGAGACGGCGCTGGGAACTCGCCGCAGCCAACAACGCCGCGGCCTTCATCGGCGCGGAGCACCTCGCCAGCTTCGAAGAGGATGGAGCCCCTCCGGCACTCGCTCGCGCCGCCAAAATTCCGGCCGGAGCAATCGTTGCGAATTCGCGGTTCGCGGTCGCTCTGGGCGAAACGCTCGACGCCAAGCATTCCGCGTGGGAGTGTGATGGCGAGATCTGCGCCGCGCGGCTCGCACGTCCGTTGGAGGCAACGGCACTTGCAGAAGGATTCGACCTGGGTTCCCTCGTGTCCGGCCGCACACCGCTCAAGGGTCGATGGATCTCCGCCGTCTGGGATTTTATCGCGCAACTGTCCATGCAGCTCACCGACGACATCGACGCAACTGCATCGTCCATAGACTCAGTATCGAAACCTGATACATGCATCGGCGCTCATTCCGTAACTGTCGAACGTGGTGCTTCGATCGAGCCGTACGTCGTCTTCGACGCCAGCGCCGGACCGATCATGGTGCGTGCCGGTTCCACCATTTCGGCATTCACGCGTTTGGTCGGTCCGTGCTTCATCGGTCGTGACTCAACAATCGTTGGAGATCGGGTTGCAAACTGCTCGATCGGAGAAAAGTCCAAGATCCGCGGTGAGATAAGTTCAACAATCGTGCTTGGACATTCCAACAAGGGACACACCGGCTTCGTCGGACATTCCTACCTGGGCCGTTGGGTCAACCTCGGCGCAGGCACGACTACCAGCAATCTCAAGAATACATACGGCACCGTTCATTTCTGGACGCCAGATGGCACTGTGGACACGGGCCAGCAATTCCTCGGTACAATGTTCGGGGACCATGTGAAGACGGGGATCGGTACAATGCTCAACACAGGCACCGTGGTCGGCGCAGGCGCCAACATCTTCGGCGGATCGCTGCATCCCAAACACGTGCCAGCGTTTGCGTGGGGCGACGGTGAACCGTATGCCAGATACGACCTCCCCAAGTTTCTGGACGTTGCCGAGCGAATGATGAAGCGGCGTGGCGTGGTCACGACCGATGCGCTCCGGCAGCAGTTCTCGCTCGCGTACGAACGGGCGGCCGGTTTTTGATCCAGTCGATTCGTCGGTCGTACCAGTACCAGTGACGATGAGGATGTGGCTACTTGGCTCTGGAAGCCGCGGCAATGCCGTCGTGCTGGAGTCTGGCGATACGAGAATGCTGATCGATGCCGGATTGGCACCGTCGGTGCTCGTCGCGCGGATGCGCAGCATCGACATCGCACCCGAATCAATTGCAGCCGTCGTCGTGACTCATGAGCACACGGACCACGTTCGCGGAGTCCGCGTGCTCTGCCAACGGTTCGGCTGGACGTCGTACGCGACGAGCGGAACCATTGGCGCGTGCCGAGATCTTGCTACGTGCAACACGATTGCGTTTCGCGCGGGGGATGGCTTCTCGATTGGCGATCTGGATCTGCTGACTGTGAAATCGTCTCACGACGCGGCGGAGCCCGTCGTTCTCGTCGCAACTTCTCGGTCAAGCGGTGCGCGCACCGGGATCGCGTACGATCTCGGAGTCGCCACGCAGAGTGTTACGGACGCAATGCGCGACCTCGACATGCTGATCCTCGAGGCCAACCACGACGAGCTGATGCTTCATTCGGGTCCGTATCCAGCGTCCGTCAGAGCACGAATATCCGGGCGGCATGGGCATCTCAGCAACGGACGGGCCGGACAGCTTGCATGCGAAGTTGCGCATGCGGGGTTGCGCCAGATAGTCCTGGCGCACTTGAGCGAGAAGTGCAACACACCGCGTACGGCACTGAGCGATGTAAGCAGCGCCATCTCGCGCGCCCGGTTCAAGGGACGTCTCAGCGCCGCGCACCAGGACCGTGTTGTCGGTCCGTTCGAGCCGGGCGCGCGACGTGCGCCGGCGGTCCAGCTCGCGCTGTCGCTCTAGACACACTCGTGTTCCTGGCCGCATCCAGGCCGGAGCCCTGGCAGTCGCGGACGGAGTAACGCGGCTTACACTATTCCCCTTGACGTTCTAGGGGAGTCTTGATATTGTCTCCATAGACATTCTATGGAGGCGAAAATGGCCGGACGAAGCGTCGATCTCTTTCAGGGCACGCTGGACGTACTCATACTGAAGTCGGTGAGCTGGGCGCCTATCCACGGTTACTCGATAGCCCGGTGGCTCGAGCAGACCACGCAAGACGTGCTCCGAGTCGAAGAAGGATCGCTCTACCCCGCTCTTCACCGGCTCGAAGCGCGCGGTCTGATCGTAGCAGAGTGGGGGCTCTCGGAAAACAATCGGCGTGCAAAGTTCTATGAACTCACACCGAGTGGCCGACGCCAGCTTCGCGTTGAAGCGAGCACATGGGCCCGCTTTGCCGACGCGGTGAGCCGTGTGCTCGCTGCAACCGCACAGCCCGCGTAGGAGGGAGATCGTGGACACTCCTGCGTGGCGAAAATACATGCGATTCTGGCGGCCTGACGTAAAGAGCGATGTCGATGATGAATTGCGCTTCCATCTCGAAATGCGCGAGCGCGACTTCATCGCCAATGGCGTTTCTTCTGAAGAAGCTCGAACGCAGGCAGTGGTACGCTTCGGAAACCTCACGGAGGTTCGTGAATCGTGTTACCAGATCGGACAGCAACGAGAGCGCCGAACGCGTGCGACCGATTTTATCTCGGGTGTGCGCAACGACGTCGTCTTCGCGCTGCGCCAGCTTGCGCGCAACCGCGGGTTCACGATCGCGGCCGTACTGACGCTCGCGCTCGGTATCGGGGCGAACGGGTTAGTGCTCGGATTGGTGAACGCGGTCCTGCTGCGTCCACTACCTGGCGTTGCAGAGCCCGATCGTCTCATTGCGGTAACGGGCACCGCAATCTCCTATCCGTCGTTCGAGGATTTCCGCAATGGGAACCCTGCTCTGACCGGCGTCGCCGCATATTCGGAGCGAAGTACGGCGGTGTCCAACGGCCAGCATACGGAGATCGCGCCCGTCGCGGCAGTCACCGGAAGTTATTTTCGCGTGCTCGGGGTCAAGGCGGCCCGCGGGAGATTACTCACGGATCGCGATGACAAGCCGGGCGCACCGCCAACGGCGGTACTGAGCGCAAAGTTCGCAAGCCGCTTCTTTCCAGGCGAGGCTGATGTGGTGGGCCGAAGCCTCAATCTCAACGGCATGCCGGTCACGGTGGTTGGGATCGCGCAGGAAGACTTTCAGGGACTGCGAGTCGATTCGCCGGAGCCAGTTTGGATTTCCGCCCACACATGGATGACACTCGCTCCGAGTTCATATGCCGGCAGAAGCCTGCAAGGCCGGGGTTGGCGCTGGCTCGACATGTTCGGGCGCCTCAAGCCGGGTGCGACAGCTGAGCAAGCCAAGGCGACGTTCAACGTGTCCGCATCACGACAGGAAGCAGCATACCCGAGCGACGAGCGCGGTCTCGCCAAGGCAATTGCCACGTCACCCATCTCGACCGTTGGTAGTTCTGCTCTATCGGTCGACCATGACACGGTCGTACGTGCGGCCGCGATCGTCACTGCGGTCGTCGCAATCGTGCTGTTGGTCGCGTGTGCGAACGTGTCCAATCTCCTGCTCGCGCGCGCCAGAGCGCGGAAACGCGAGATCGGAATCCGGACGGCGATCGGAGCCAGCCGAGGGCGAGTTGTGCGGCAACTTCTCACAGAAACAGTCGTTCTCGCACTCATTGCGGCCGTCGTCGGCCTCGCTGTCACTCAGCTCGGATTGCGGATTATGTCGCATCTGAGCCTCGCCGACGGCATCTCCATTGCTTCTCTGGGTGTACACGTAGATGGCACCGTAGCTGGCGCAACAGTTCTCGTCGCGCTCGTCGCAGGTCTGATCTTCGGTGCGATACCTGCGCTCAAGACAACACAAGGGGGCGTCACCGACGCTCTCAAGAACGGGACGCCTGGAGCGGGCCATATGCGATCTGGCGCACAGCGCGCGCTCTTGATCGCGCAAGTGGCCCTCAGTCTCACGCTACTGATCGGTGCGGGACTCTTCACGCGAAGTCTCCAGCGTGCGCTGTCCACCGATCCAGGTTTCGACGGCAGCCACGTCGCGGTTGCATCCATTTACGTAGGCCTCATCCGGAGCGATAGCGCACGTGCCAGTCAGATATACGGCGCGGTCACGACGCAATTGAACGCCGTCCCCGGTGTCCGCGCGGCGGCAGTCGCAAGCGCGCTCCCGCTCGCCGACGGCTCGGACTCTTACCGGTTCACCCTCGACGACTTTACTCCGCCAGACGGCACGCGGCTGCAGGTCGAGGTGAGCGACGTCAGCCCGAAGTACTTCAACGCGTTCTCAATCCCAATTTTGCGCGGACGCGTGTTCAATGACCGTGACGTCGCAACTGCCCCGCACGTCGCTGTGATAAACGAAACAATGGCGCACCGTTACTGGCGCGAAGCGAATCCACTCGGTCGGCGCATTAACTTCGGTGGCGACACCGTGACGGTCATCGGCGTGGTGCGCGACGTCAGGTACCACGAGTTGCACGAAGCACCGATCCCCTTTGTCTACAGGGTGCTGAACCAGCAGATCGCCGAGTCAGGGCTGTCGCCTGTGAACATCGTTGTGCGGACGATTGGCAACCCCGCTGCAGCGATAGAAATGATCCGGCGTGTGATGCACGATGTGGCGCCTGAAGTGCCGGTCTACCGCGAGGCCACGTTCGACGAGCGGAGTGGTCACACGATATTCGCGCAACGGCTCGGCGCGTCCGTCCTCGGACTGTTTGGTGTGCTCGCGCTGGTGATCACGGCGATTGGCATTTACGGTGTCGTCGGCTACGGAGTCGCACAGCGAACGCGCGAGATCGGAATCCGAATCGCTCTAGGTGCGCGCACACGATCAATCTTGAGGATCGTGCTGATCGACAACATCACGACGATCGTGATGGGATTGGCTATAGGGCTCGTACTGAGCATCGCGCTCACACGTACAGTAAACAGCTTCCTCTTCGGTATCAGTGCCACCGACGCACTTACGTTCTTCACGGCGTCGATCCTGCTCCTCGGGGTTGGCACGGCGGCGACACTCATTCCGGCGCTACGCGCCGCACGAGTGGATCCGGTAATCGCGTTGCGGAATGAGTGACCGTGGAACGGAGAGTCGCTCTCGGCGCCAAGATTAACGATATCTTTAGACCGAGGTGTCACGGTTCCGCCACCACCAGGAGAACTTCGATGAGCCACACCGCCGAAAGACTCTATACCATCGACGAGCTGCCGGACCTTCCGGAATGCTACGAGCTCGTAGATGGAGAGTTGATCATGATGATGTCGCCCGCCGGGTCGTTGCACGGATATCTCGTCGTAAAGATCAGCGCAATGCTCAATGCATATGTCGAAGAGAAGACTCTCGGCATGGTTTTCGGCGAGCAAACGGGATTTATTCTTGCTCGCCACCCGGACACAGTTCGGGCGCCAGACGCAGCATTCGTATGCAACACTCGCTTGTCATCGATTGAGCTCGGCGATGGCTACTTTCCAGGTTATCCGGACCTCGCGGTCGAAATCCTTTCGCCGTCCAACCGTCCATCGGCAATGCGGCGAAAGATTGACCAGTATTTCGCCGCCGGGACGCGGCTTGTTTGGGTCGTCAACCCCCGAGAGCGATCCATCGTCGTCCACTCCCTGCTTCATCCTCCGACAACGTTACACGAAGCCGACACGCTCGACGGCGAGGATGTACTTCCTGGCTTTCATTACGAGATGGCTCACCTCTTCGCACGCCTGAAACGTAGCTGACTTACGTAGCTGACTCCCACATTGACACATGTGAAAACGGCCCGGAGCAAGTGCTCCGGGCCGTTTTTACATCCTTCGGAACGAGCGATTAGTACATTCCGCCCATGCCGCCGCCTGGCGGGCCACCTGCTGGTCCTGCTGGCTCCCTCTTCTCGACGATCAACGCTTCCGTCGTCAAAAGCAGGCCGGCGATGCTGGCTGCGTTCTGAAGAGCGGTGCGCGTAACCTTCGTTGGGTCGATAACACCAGCCTGCACGAGGTCTTCGTACGTGTCGGTGAGCGCATTGTAGCCAAAGGTGTTGTCCTTCGCGCTACGCACCTTCTCGACGACCATCGAACCTTCGCCGCCCGCATTCTGAACGATCATGCGGATTGGCTCCTCGATGGCGCGACGGATGATCTCGACACCAACCTGCTCGTCATGATCGCTGAGCTTGAGATCCTTGAGCGCCCTCTGAGCGCGGATGAGTGCAACACCGCCGCCTGGGACGATGCCCTCTTCAACCGCTGCGCGCGTTGCGTGCAAAGCATCCTCGACGCGAGCCTTCTTTTCCTTCATCTCGGTCTCGGTTGCTGCGCCAACGTTGATAACCGCGACACCGCCGGCGATCTTTGCGAGGCGCTCCTGCAGCTTCTCACGATCGTAATCGGACGTGGTCTTCTCGACCGCGGCCTTGATCTCCTTCACGCGACCCTGAATGGCGTCATCCGTACCGGCGCCGTCGATGATCGTTGTGTTGTCCTTGTCGATCACGATGCGCTTTGCGCGGCCGAGGTCGGTCACAACTGCGTTCTCGAGCTTGAATCCGACTTCTTCGGAGATCACCTGGCCACCGGTGAGAACCGCGATGTCCTGAAGCATCGCCTTGCGACGATCGCCAAAACCCGGGGCCTTGACGGCACAGACCTTGAGAGTACCACGCAGCTTGTTGACGACGAGCGTTGCAAGCGCCTCGCCCTCGATGTCCTCTGCGATGATGAGCAAAGGCTTGCTCAACTGGGCAACCTTCTCAAGGATCGGGAGAAGATCCTTCATCGACGAGATCTTCTTGTCGTGAATGAGAATCATCCCGTCTTCGAGAACGGCTTCCATCTTGTCGGGATCCGTGACGAAGTACGGCGACACATACCCGCGATCGAACTGCATGCCCTCGACCGTCTCGAGAGTTGTCTCGAGGCCCTTCGCCTCTTCAACCGTGATCACGCCGTCCTTGCCGACCTTCTCCATCGCCTCGGCAATGAGATCACCGATCTCCTTGTCGTTGTTCGCGGAGATGGTGCCAACCTGGGCGATTTCCTTCTTGCCAGTCGTTGGGACCGAGATCGCCTTGAGCTCGTCAACAACGGCCTGAACGGCCTTGTCCATACCGCGGCGTAGGGCCATCGGGTTCGCGCCGGCCGTCACGTTCTTGAGGCCTTCGCGGAAAATTGCCTGTGCAAGAACAGTCGCAGTCGTGGTGCCGTCGCCGGCGAGATCGGACGTCTTGGTCGCGACCTCCTTCACCATCTGTGCGCCCATGTTCTCGAGCGGATCCGCAAGCTCGACTTCCTTGGCGACCGTCACACCATCTTTCGTGATGGTCGGCGAGCCGAACTTCTTGTCGATGACGACATTGCGACCCTTGGGGCCGAGGGTGACCTTCACCGCTTCGGCGAGCTGATCCACGCCGCGCTTGAGCGCCGCACGTGCCTCAGTATTGAAATAGAGTTCCTTCGCTGCCATTGTGGTCTAGTCTCCGTTTAGCCGAGAACCGCGAGTACGTCCGTCTCGCGGAGGATGAGCAACTGGTCGTTGTTGATCGTCACTTCGGTGCCGCTGTACTTCCCGTACAGAACCTTGTCGCCGACCTTGAGTGTCATGGGAACGAGCTTGCTGTCCTCATAACGTCCCGGGCCAACGGCGACGATCTCACCCTGTTGCGGCTTTTCCTTGGCCGTGTCCGGGATGAAGAGTCCACCGCGCATCTGCTCGGTTTCCTCGAGTGCCTTGATAACCACACGGTCCGCTAGCGGCTTTACGGTGGTGGCGGTCTTGTCTGCCATAGAGCGCCTCTATGTAATTTGAGTGTTGAATGGAGAGTTAGCACTCGCCGGGGGCGAGTGCTAACAAGAGGAATCTAACCGATTCTGCGCCGCCTTCAAGGCGCGACGAGAATCGATCAGTCGTTCGAGAGTAGCCCGTGGGCGATCTTCAGCCCTTTCAGAGTCAGCGCCGGATCCACCTCATCGAAACCCGCGCAAAAGGCGCGAAAGGTCTCCGCCAGGCCGCCCGTCGCGACAACGTGAGGCACCTTGGGGTGCGGCCACTCCGCCTTTATGCGGCGAATAATGCCGTCAATGGAATCGGCGGCGCCATACACAACCCCCGCGCGTATGCAATCCGCCGTATTTGTTCCGATCGTCCGAACAGGCGAACTGAGCGCGGTACTCGGCAACATCGCGGTCTTCGCAAACAGCATGGACGCAGAGGCCTGCACACCTGGCTGGATCACGCCCCCAAAGAACGATCCATTCGCACCGATGCAGTCGTAGGTCGTCGCGGTTCCCATGTCGACGACGATGCAATCGCGTCTATGGATCTGGCTTGCCGCGAGAGTGTTGACGATCCGATCCGCACCGACAGTCGACGGATCGTCGACGTCAAGCGTTATCGGAAGCCTGGATCCCGCACGGACTACGACCGGAGTCACACCGAATGCCACGTCGCAGGCATCAACAACGATATGCGTTACGATCGGGACGACTGAACAGAGCGCAACTCCGCTCACCTCTTTAGTCTGAATTCCTTGCGCGGTCACAAGCTGCGAAAGCAGCACGCGTAATTCATCCGCGGTGCGAGCAGACGTCGTCGTGAGCCGCCAGTGCGCACGGAGCGTCTCGCCGTCAAACAGCCCGGCAGTCGTCTCCGTGTTTCCGACATCTATTGTGAGAAGCATCATTTCTCCGATGAACCGGTTACTCGAGTATCAGCGAGCCACTTCGGACACGTGCCGTCGAATCCGCCAGCTCGACCAGTAGCTCTCCGGACGCTGCGATCCCGACTACGCGACCACGCACCGGCTCGATGCACGTGCGCCCTCGCGCGAGATCGCGTCCGGAGTATTCGTCCATTTCCTCTGCAGTCAGATCGCCCCGCATTGCTACGGCGGCGCGCATCTCCGGCAATAATGCACCCAATACATCAATCCGTGCAGTGCCCGGCTCGATCGCCGCCGCGTGTACGGACACGCCACCTGTTGGAAATCCCATGTTGATGCCGATTCCGATGGCTACCCAGTCAAGCCGGTCGCCTCGCCAGCGTGTCTCCACGAGTATACCTGCAAGCTTTGCCCCGTCGATATAAAGATCATTTGGCCACTTCACCCGCACGGGCTCAGTCGTGAATGCATCCAGCGATCGCGCTGCCGCGAGTCCGATCCGAAGTGACAGTACATCAAGTGCCGACGCATCGGCGGGTCGTTCGATGAGTGTCATCCAGATTCCACGAGGCGGCGACTCCCATCGCTTGCCATTTCTTCCGCGTCCCGTCTCTTGCGCGTCAGCCAGCACCAGGGTTCCAGCATCCACGCCGGCGGCTGCCAGGGTATGCGCTTCATCCATGGTCGAACCGACCACATCAAACAGCTCTACTCCACAGAGTCCGCCGCGCTCCGCGATCGCTCCAGCGGCAACGCCATCGTACAACGCCAACCGGTGCGATTCAACCACCGCGCGCGAAATAGATCGCGAGAACGGCGGCACCCAATAGCACTCGATACAGCGCAAACGCGCCGTAGCTGTGCCGACTCACGTATTTGAGCAGGACGGCTATCGCGAACCACCCGCTAATCGCCGATGTCGCAACGCCCACCAGAAGCGGCAAGTTCATGCCCGTTTCGCGCATTACATGCGGCACCTTTAGTATCACTGCAGCCGCGATGATGGGCATGCTCAACAGGAAACTGAATTCAGCGGAGCCGCTTCTGTCGAGACCAAGTGCACGGGCGGCCGTGATAGTGGAACCAGATCTCGACACTCCCGGAATGAGTGCGAAGACCTGCGCGCAACCTATCACGATCGCGTCTGTCCAGGTCATGACCGATAGCGGGCGATCAGCGCGAGCCACCTTGTCGGCAATCCACAACAGAATTCCCATAACGATCAGTGCGACTGCTATGAGTGCCGGATTGCGGAACGCGGTCTCGGCTTTTTTTTCGAGCAACAGCCCGAAGATCCCACCCGGTATCGTCGCCACTATCAGAAACGCCGCGCGGCGCTGCTCAACGGTCGCAATGCGTCTGGTCTTGACTATCTCCCACAGCGCGCGGAGAAGTTTGAGCCACTGGTCGCGAAAGTACCAGATGACAGCGACGAGAGTGCCAAAGTGAAGTGCGACATCGAATGCAAGGCCCGGGTCGGGCCAGTGAAAGAGCCACGGTGCAATGGCAAGGTGCGCAGAGCTGCTGACCGGCAGGAACTCGGCGAGGCCTTGCAGCAAGCCGAGGACGAACGCCTGGAATATGGTTGGCATCAGGTTGGATTAGTGTTTGCCCGTCAACTTGTCCACCGCTGATATATAGATGGCTTCGTACTCCGATACGACATTATCGAGCGCAAAACGTTCGCGCGCGTCCGCGGCGCCAGCGGCCCCCATTTCGGCTTGCTTGCGCTGGTCCCGCAGTATCGATAACGCGCCAGCGGCCATTGAAGCAACGTCACCAATCGGGTACAGCAATCCCGTCACTCCGTCGGTCACGACTTCCGGCAGTC
Organism: Gemmatimonadaceae bacterium; assembly: GCA_039924865.1. GTDB lineage: Bacteria > Gemmatimonadota > Gemmatimonadetes > Gemmatimonadales > Gemmatimonadaceae > Fen-1247. The sequence continues at coordinate 15,573 of JBDTAB010000036.1, forward strand.
CACCAGTGTTTGTGCCTATGACGGGTACGCCGGACGCCATCGCCTCGAGTGCACTGAGGCCGAACGACTCACTCGCTGTGGGAATGAGAAATACGTCGGCGGTCGCAAGCAATGGTGCCACCGCTTCTATCTTGCCAAGAAAGTAGACTGAGTCGATGCAGCCCAACGCGCGAGCCTCGTCTTCTGCAGCCGGCCTCTCGGGGCCGTCACCGACCATCACGAGCACGCTCGGAACGCTTTCGAGAACCTTGGCGAATATTCGGACAACGTCGCGCACCCGCTTCACCGCCCGAAAATTCGAGATATGCATCAGGACCTTCTTCCCTTCGGCAAACGGGAGGCGGTCCGCGTCGGTGTACGCCGCGCGATTATAGACGGCCGGGTCGATGAAATTGGGAATCACCGAGACGCGACACTCATCACACAGAAAGGCGTTCAAGGTTTCATCACGAAGAAATTCAGAAACCGCCGTGATCTCGTCGGATTTCTCGATCGAGAATTTAGTTATCGCGTGAAACGACGGATCCTGCCCAACGAGCGTGATGTCAGTGCCGTGGAGTGTAGTGACCACAGCCACATCCGCATGCTCTGCGCGCAGCATCTCGCGCGCAATCCACGCGCTCGTTGCATGTGGTATCGCGTAGTGGCAGTGAAGCACTTCTATTCCGTGCGCCTTGACGACCTCGTGCATCTGGACCGCGAGCGCCAGATCATACGGCGGATATTCGAATAGTGGATATTGCTGCCCGACCTGCACTTCGTGGAAATAGACACGCGGCAGGAACGACGGTAGCCGGAACGGCTGCCTGTAACTGATGAAGTGAACTTCATGCCCGCGCGCGGCCAGCGCCATACCAAGCTCCGTGGCCACGGCGCCGGAACCGCCATAGGTGGGCCAGCAGGTAATTCCAATTTTCATGATAGTTGGTGCCTGAACCAGGTTCGCTGTCGTTTCGCGTACTGACGGGTTTCGATGATCGCTCGCTCCCGCGCGTGATGCAGTGAATACTCGCCGTCGAGGTGACCGCGCATCACACGGTAACCCGATGCCTTCCATGCAATCGCATCACTCGGCACGGTTTTAATCAAGCGCTCCACTTCTGCAAGCCAGCCATCCTCGAGCATTCTATCAACCCGTGTCACTATCTGTTTTTGAAGCTCAGGCCCCGGATCGACAATTTCATACGAGGGAACCAGATCCATCGCTGCGACTGGGGGGTCATCGTATGGCGGGTCGAATAGCGACTTGATATAGAATCCAGTGCCTCCAACAATCACCGGCGTCTTCCCGAGCTCTTCGGCTTCGTCTATCCAGCGCGCTGCATCGCGTGCCCATTGATAGGCACTGTAATGCTCGGTTGGATCGACGACATTCACACCGAAATGTACGACTCTGTCGCGGTCTTCAGCAGATGGTTTTGCCGTTCCAATGTCGAAGCCGCGATAAATCTGGCGACTGTCCGCCGAAATAATGGCTATATCTTCCCGGGCTGCCGCGTCCATGGCGCGCACGGACTTGCCTGCGCCGGTTGGCCCAACTATCACACGAATTTTACGCGCGGCCAAAACGGCGGTCCACTTCGGTCCATGCGAGCTGCACAATTGTGGATCGTCCGTGCACATCGTGGGCGGGCAGCGTGGTATCGCGCAGCGCGACGAAGAGTGCACGCATTTCGACGCCTGACATCGCATCGCCGCTCTTGATCGCAGCCTTGCAGGAAATCGTGGCAACCAGCCGTTCGTGTCGACCAGCAACGGCAGCGGCACGGTCACCGGTCAGCGACGCTAGAGTATCGCGGAGACAGCGCTCCGCGTCGAACCGCGGGTGCGGAACGGGAACCGCATGCACGATGAGTGCGCTTCCGCCGAACGGTTCGATCTCGAAACCGAGCCTGTCGAAATACTCCTTGTTGGCATCGAATGCCTCCAATTCAAGCGCGGAAAGCGTCAGCGTGAACGGAAGGAGCAGTCGTTGTGAGTTGGGCGATCCGGTTTCGATATCGCGCATGAACTCTTCGTACAGCACCCGCTCGTGAGCGGAGTGTTGATCGATCAGTACCACACCATCTTCGTGCTCGAACATGATGTACGTGCGACGCAACTGCGTCAGCGCGGGTACGACACTCTCCTGGGCCAGCCTCTCGGCACCACCTGCCTGCACGATGGCCGAAGGGCTGCTGGCCGGCGTATCCTCGTGCTCGTTTTGCACGTCACGACTGCGAAACAATGGGGTGTCGCTGGCTTGCGGCGCAAGTATTTCGCTTTCCACGATCTGCGCCGCTACTGCCGGGGATGCAATGCTGCCGAAAAACGACCGACTCATCGACGCGGACGCGTCGAAGGTGCCAAGCCCCTGTCGTACCGCCCGCTCCACAGCACGCTCCACAGTCCAGCGATCCTGAAACCGAATCTCCGCCTTCGTGGGATGGACATTAACATCCACTGAATCAGATGGAACCCGCAGCTCCAGGTAAAGCGCCGGGCGGGTTCCCGCAGGAATCGTGGATCGGTACGCGGCCTCCGCGGCGCGCAGAATTCCCGCGTCGCGAATCGCGCGACCGTTCACCGAAAGAAAGGTGCGTCTCGTCGCGGTTCCGACGTTGGCTGGCCGTTCAACAAGTCCCGACACATGAATCGCTCCGGCCACATCGTCGATATCCAGAAGTCCTTCCGCGTACTCCGTGCCCCACAATGCACCAAGTCGTACACGGAGCGATGGGGCCGGAGGCGCGCTCAGTGCGCGACGGCCGTTATGGTTGAGCTCAAAACGCACATCGCGCCGGGTAAGCGCGAGCGTAGTCACCACATCAGAAATGGCGCGCCATTCTGATCGCGCGCCACGAAGGAATTTCGCCCTGGCGGGTGCATTGAAGAACAGCTCTCTTACAGTGACACTTGTGCCGCGTCTCCGCCGCGTATCAGCGGCGCGTGAGTCCGCTCCCCCTTCCGCCTGCACGCGCGTTCCCGCGCCATCCTCCAGAGCGGTCTCGATCTCGATCTTTGCGACCGAGCAGATGGCAGGCAACGCCTCCCCCCGGAAGCCGAACGTGCGCACGCCAGACAAATCGGCCGACGTACGGATCTTGGACGTGCCGTGGCGAGCAAGCGAGAGCATGGCGTCTCTCGAGTCCATTCCAACGCCGTCGTCGCTCACACGAATGACACCGCCATTCGCGTCGTCTACGGCAACCTCGACTCCCGTAGCGCCAGCATCCAGTGCGTTCTCCACGAGCTCCTTCACCACTGATGCAGGGCGCTCAACCACCTCACCAGCCGCAATCTGATCCGCGACCGCGCTCGCAAGAACGCTGATTATCGACATGAGCGCACTCGTGCGCCTTGCATGCGCCATCTGGAATACACGCCGGCGGCCCCCGTCGTCATTCCTCCTCGTCCTCGTCCGTTTTGGCACGTCGGCGACTGACAAGGAGGATCCCGAACAGGATGATCGCAACCGCGGAGGCGCCTATCGCTACGACAAGAGAGTTGTTCCGCGCAAGGCGCGCAAGCATCGGGAACGGCGTATCGCCTATGGAGTCTTTTGGCGCAGGCGCAATGTCAGCCACGGCGCCCGATGCTGGCGCCACATCGAGCCGAATGGATGGGGCCATCGCGAACGCATACTGGCGAGTTGTCGGATTGAAAAAGTCGTACCGAATCGATGGTAGCACCATCTGTCCGGCAATCTTCGGCGTCACGACCCAATCAAACTCCTTCGAACCCCGTACAACAGTTCCGGACGAGTCCCAGCTCACACGCTCCTCTCCCGGCAACGAAGTAGCCCAGTCGATATCCAGTGTGGGCCGAACCAGAAGCCTGAGATTACCGACGCCGGATACGCGAAGAGTTACCGTGAACGGGTCGCCGACCCGGGGACTCGATCCGTCAGTCGTGACCGTGTCGCGGAACTCGCCGACCGCCCCGATGAATCCCACAGGCCGGCCGGCGGCCGGAAGCGAGATCGCGGTAAACTGCGCGGGATCTGAATTGGTCGTGTACGTGCGCGCCGGACTGAAATAGTCATCACCATCCGGAAGCGCGTATTGAAGCGTCGCAGCAGGCACAGTGTACGTACCCGGGAGCAACGGAAACATGGCGCGATGGTATGCGTAGCGCCGGTACGACGAACCGTTTACCGTAACGGTGCTTATTGCCGCCGTATCGAACGGGAAGTCGTATATGGTGACGCCAGAAACGTCTGCAGGCGTGAACACGGGATTCTTGCGGAGCCTTCGACGCGCAATTTCATCGACGAGCGTGACCGCATCATAGTTCACCTGCTGGCCGGCATAGACGGTGTCCGGAGACACGTGCGTCTGAAACTGCACGACACCAACCTGTGCGAAGAGCAACAGTGCGGCGATCACCAGTCCTTTCCGCGCGGAGGTGGCTGTGGAACATTCTTCTGCTGTTTGCGTCCCTGCACGTCCTGCTCCTCGCGCGCGGCGTTGTTGAGCACTGCCTCAGCCTGCTGTGTTCCGATGCCACCGCCTCCGGCCGGCTTGGGCTGGGGTGTCTGCCCGCCGCCCCCTCCCCCTCCCCCTCCACCGCCCCCGCCTCCACCGCTCGCCGCCTTGTGCACGCGAAGAGCAAGTTCATAGTTCCACTTGGCATCCCCGTCCTCTGGCGCCAGTACGAGCGCTCGCCGGTAGTGCGCGAGTGCGCTGTCGAGCGGAACCGAGGCACTGTCTCCCTTCAACTTACGACCCGTAACAAGATAGGCCCACCCGGAGTTGAAATTCGCCGGCAAAGCGAGCGTTCCGTGCCGAGCTGCTACTGAATCCAGAACCGGGACAGCCGCAGCGAGAGAGTCATGCTCCAGGAGCAGCGTACCACGGTTGTATGCGAGCCTCTCAGCTCGCGAGCCGGACGAACACGCTGCCAGTGTGCCGACGGCGAGGACCGCCGCACGGGCGAGACGGCGGCGCGGTCGAACCGCGAGAATCGCGTCCAGCAGCAGGAGCAGAAACGCGGGCGCCAGAAACCACTGAAATCGCGGCGACAGGTCGCGGCCGGTCTGAACCGCATGCGCTTCGGTCTTGAGACGCTGGATCGCCACCCGGACTGCCTCGCTTCTATTCGCAGCGCCTGCGGGAACAAACACGCCACCTGAGGAATCCGCGGCCGCTTGCAGATACTCGGGATGGTACTTAGTGACCACAATCTGGCCGTTTTCATCACGCTTGAATGTCTTTGCTCCGTTTTCAACCATCGGGATTGTTGATCCTTCCGTCGTCCCGAAACCAACCGTCACGACCTCGATGCCCGCGTCACGCGCGCGCTTCGCGGCGGTAACAACGTCGGAGAGCGGCTCGAACGCTTCGCCGTCGCTCATCAGGACGATCGCCTTGTTACCGTCCCCCTTGTCAAGACTGAGCAGCGCAGTACCCTGCCTGAGCGCACTTGCTATCGAGCTGCCGGCCTCGCCAACGACACTGGGGTCAAGGTTATCCAGATACAGTGCGATTGCGCCGTCATCCGTTGTCAGCGGCGTCAGGATGTAGGACTTGCCGGCGAATGCGAGCATCGCGAACCTGTCATCGGGCGACAGGGCACGGACCTGCCGTACGACCTGTTTCATCTTCGCAAGCCGCGACGGCTTCTCGTCAGTAGCTGTCATCGAAAGTGAAGCATCGAGCGCGAGCACAACATCTGCCCCGCTCCGACTCACTACTGAGCGTTCCTGGCCCCAGCGCGGGCCAGCAAACGCCGCTCCAAGGAGCAGCAAGGCTAGTAGCACACGCACGTTATGCCAAGCACCGCGCCTGGTACCAAGTGGCGCCAGCCGCGCGAGCATCGTCTTGCTGCCGAGGCGCGCGAGGCGACGGATCCGGGAACGCTTTCCGACCATGAGTGCAAACACGCCTATCGCGGGCAGTACGATCATCAGCAACAGCGCCCATGGCCATTCCATGAACCTGATCATGGCAAGGGCGCCCGCACTGCCGCCAGACTCAACTCCATGAGAAGCGCGACCGCCGCAACGCCGAGCGGCCACCGAAACAACTCGCTGTAGCGGACATAGGTGGTTGACTGCACCGGCGTGCGCTCCAGCGAATTGATCTGCGAATAAATATTCTGAAGAGCCGTCGCATCAACTGCACGGAAATACCGCCCTCCTGTCATTCGCGAGATGTTGGTTAGAAGCGCCTCGTCGATTTCGACCGGCTGGTTCTCATAACGCAACCCATAAACTCCACGACCCACGGGCACCGGCGCCATACCTTTGGTGCCGACGCCGATGGTGTAGATCTTGACGCCGAAGGCCGCCGCGGCGCGTGCCGCCGTCAGTGGGTCGATGTTGCCGCGGTTGTTCACACCGTCCGTAAGCAGGATCATCACGCGCGACTTGCCGGGCGCGTTACGCAGCCGGTTTGCGGCGGTGGCTATTGCCGTACCGATTGCGGTGCCATCCTCGAGCTGGCCAGCCTGCAGATTATCAACAGCCTGCATCACGATGGGATAATCGGTTGTGAGCGGAACCTGCGTCAGCGCTTCGGCCGCAAAGGCGACCAGTCCGATGCGATCCGACTTTCGGCCCGCAATGAATCGCTTTACCGTGGCCTTGGCGACCGCGATTCTGTTTGAGGGCTGAAAATCCTCGGCCAGCATCGAACTCGAAAGATCGATTACCAGGACAATGTTGATTCCCTCGCTCGTAACGTTTTCAGCGTGGCCGACCCCGCGTGGCCGCGCGAGGGCGACAATCAATCCGATCAGGACGAGGTTGCGCAGAAAGAAGAGAGTGCGCTCCACGCTGGAACCGACGCGCGGGCCCCGCGCGAGCGTTGACGTGCGCGAGAACGTAATTGCGGGTACTCGACGCCGGTAGCGCATGAACCACCACAACGGAAGCGCAACCAGCAACAGCAACGCCATTGGAGATACGAACTGCACCGCGCTCAACAATGTCATGCCGCCTTCCTCGGCGGAGCATCAAGGGCGCCACTATCCTTGTCTTCCCTGTGCGCGGCGGCGGCGGCCGCAGCAGCCTGCGCTGCCGCCGTCTCGTCTACGATGCTGCGGGCTTCGGCGCCAATCTCCACGGCACGCCCAGTGGTGACGCGGCCACGGGCAAACTTGACAAGGTCGGTCTCGTCAAGGATCGCAAGCAGACGCTGACCAGGCACTCTGTTCGTGCGAGCCAACGCAGCCGACAGCTCGCGCGTCGTCGCAGATGCCGCAATTGCCGGGATTACGCTGACGAGATAGCGCCGCATGACCCCTGTCATTTCAATCACGTAGCGCTCGGTTTCACCAGACTCGACAAGCCGCTGCGTATCGATGCGCGCGAACTCGCGCTGCGCAATCTGAAGTGGCGTAAACCCCATTCCACGTTTCCGTTCCCATCGTCTCCAGGCGAACACGACGATCGCGATTAGCGCCAGTACCGCTGCTGCGACAGCCCACGGCAACCAGTTGAATGGCGATGCCTCGATTATCGGGCGGAACGGTTTCGGCTTTCTGAGAGCCGAATCCAATGGCAGCACAGACCGCACGTACACGTTGAAGCGCGGCAGTACCGCGATTCTCTCCACGCCGTTGGTAACGGTTGTAACGCTGTCGATCCCGAGCCCCTGCGTACCGGTGTCCCATGCGGCGAGTACGTAACTCATCGTGGACTCGGTGTATCCGTTCGCGGTCGAATCAGTTCGCGTCGCGGCACCAGCAGAGTCTACCGACGCGCCACTATCGGGGCGCAAAGGAAATCGTATATCCGTGCCAACCGGTACACGAATCCGGACGATCGCGCGGAAGTGTTGGCCAACAGTCGTCGTCTCGGGACGGACAACCGTGCCGACCTGAATCTGTGCGGGTGCAGCGGCACTCTGCAGCAGGAAACCGAGAAGCGCGAGCAAAATACTCATCGATGTGCCCGCGCCCGCGTGTCGCGACTCCTGAAGAACTTGAGGATCGGCTCGATCACACTTCCATCTGTCGTGAGCTCGATTTCATCGACACCAGCACGACGCAGCAACCTCCGCCGCGATGCAAGCTCCGCCGCTATATGCTCGGCGTACGCTGCACGCACGCGCCGGTCGCTCGTATCGACTTCAAGGAACTGGCCGGTTTCGGGATCCCGCATACGCGCGAGGCCCACACTCGGAAGTACCTGTTCCGCAGGGTCGTTCAGCGTGACGGCAACGATGTCGTGCCTCCGGCCCAACACCTTGAGCGCATGCTCATATCCTTCATCCTGAAAATCGGATACGAGGAAGATCACAGTATGCTGGTGCAGGGTGCGCTGCAGGTACTCAAGAGCAGGTTCGAGGTTTGTACCGTGGCTCCGCGGCTGGAACGCCAGCAGGTCGCGAACGATGCGCAGTACGTGTCTCTTTCCCTTACGCGGCGGCAACACGTGTTCCACCCGATCGGTGAAGAACATCAACCCGACCCGATCATTATTACGGACAGCGGCTAGTGCGATCACCGCCGCGAACTCCGTCATCACGTCACTCTTGAAGCGCGCGACGGTGCCGAAGCGCTCCGAACCTGAAATATCGAGCGCGAGCATGATCGTAAGCTCGCGCTCCTCGACATAACGCTTGACGAACGGCCGACTCATCCGAGCCGTGACGTTCCAGTCTATCGCGCGCACTTCGTCACCAGGGGTGTATTCGCGCACTTCGGCGAATTCCATCCCCTGACCCTTGAAGACAGAGCGGTACTCGCCGGCGAAAAGAGCATCCACCAGGCCGCGCGTCTTCATGTCGACGCGCTTGACCTGTTTCAGGATCTCCGGCGAAACTCGCGCCCGCGGCGCGAGCGGCGCTTCACGCGGCGTGCGGCTACGCTTGCGGAAGCCGAACATCGCCTACGGAGTTTGTATGCTGTCGAGTATGCGCGCGATTATGTTATCGCTCGTCACGTCTTCCGCTTCCGCCTCGTACGTGATGAGAACGCGGTGACGCAGCACGTCCGGCGCAATCGCTTTCACGTCGTCCGGAGTCACGTAAGCGCGATCGCGCAGAAACGCCAACGCACGCGAACCCTGCGCCAGCGCGAGTGTGGCGCGCGGGCTGGCACCGTATTCGATGAGCGGCGCCAGGTCAGGGAGCTTCGCGTCTTTCGGGTTCCGCGTCGCTTCAACGATATCGACGATGTAGTCGACGATCCGATCATCCATGTACAGCTCACCGATCCGCTTCCTCGCCGCAAGTACCGCCTGCGGCGTTGCAACGTGACTGACCGGTATTTCGTCCTTGCCTGCCATCCGGCGAAGGACTTCCTTCTCCTCGTCGCGCGTCGGGTACCCGATGGACAGCTTCAACATGAATCGATCAATCTGCGCCTCTGGCAACGGATAGGTTCCTTCCTGCTCGATCGGGTTCTGCGTCGCAAGCACGAGAAAGGGCTCCTCGAGCACGTAAGTAGTTCCACCGATCGTTACCTGTTTCTCCTGCATCGCCTCGAGCAGCGCCGCCTGTACCTTGGCTGGCGCTCGATTGATCTCATCCGCCAGAACGATGTTCGCGAAGATCGGTCCCTTCTTCACGGAGAACTTGCCGGTAGACTGATCGTACACCTGCGTGCCAATCACGTCAGCAGGCAACAGGTCGGGTGTGAACTGGATTCGCTGAAAGCTTGTACTTATCGTCTCAGCGAGAGTGCGAACTGTAAGCGTCTTTGCAAGTCCGGGTACGCCTTCCAGCAGTACATGGCCACCCGTAAGCAACCCAACGAGCAGTCTCTCGATCATGTAGTTCTGCCCTACAACCCGCTTCCCTACCTCACTGACTACTGCGTTTACGAGCGCCGTGTCTTCCATGTGGTGGCTGTGTTACGAGTGAACTGAGTAGATCTATTTCGCGTTTGTTGAGCGGCCGGCTCGCACCACTTGGCAACGCACCAAGACGCACGGGCCCGAACGTAGTACGCACCAGCCGTTCCACTTCGAGTCCGAGCGCGTCGCACATCCGCCGTACCTCGTGGTGCCTGCCCTCGGTGAGCGTGACCTCAAAATCGTAGTGCCTCCGTCCCGGTATTGGACGCGCAGTGGCTGAAGCAGGGAACGCGACCCCATCTTCCAGCTCTACCCCACGCATCGCCTGCCGCGCAGCCGAGACCGCATCTCCGCGTACAGTGGCGACGTAAGTTCGTTCCACTTCGTGGCTCGGATGCGTCAGTCCGTGTGCCGCGGCGCCGTCGTTGGTGAGAAGAAGAACGCCTTCGGTCAGATAGTCCAGCCGGCCAACGTACGTGAGCCCGGGCACGTCCTGGACAATGTCGAAGACAGTCTTCCGACCAGCCGGATCCTTGCGAGTCGTCACGACGCCCTGCGGCTTGTTGAGAAGCAACCATACAGTCTTTGGAGGCGCACCGACACGGCGACCATCCACAAGTATCTTGTCCGTCGCTGGATCTACGACCTGCCCGATGGTCGCGAGGGCTCCATTCACCGACACTCGTCCCGCGACTATAAGCTCCTCGGCCTTGCGTCGCGACACCACACCTGCCCGGGCGATAGCGCGCTGAACGCGCATCGGTTCCGGCATCACGAAACCCGCATCAGGAAGCCTGCGCCAGTGCCGGCCGGAGTGCCACCGTCAGTTCGTCCGCACGCGGCAGCTCGCCCAGATGCCGCAGCGCAAAATGTTCGAGGAAGAGTGGCGTCGTTCCATACAACAGCGGACGTCCCATTCCTTCACCGCGCCCGACGACATCTACCAGCGCGCGCTCCTGAAGAGACTTGAGAATTGCGCCAGCGCCCACGCCCCGGATGTCTTCGATCTCGAGACGACCAATCGGTTGGCGGTATGCAATTATCGCAAGCGTCTCGAGCGCCGCACCGGATAGCCGCTGCGGTCGCGCCGCGAGCTGTGCGCGCTCTATCGCTTCAGTGTACTCCGGACGCGTAAGGATCTGCCATCCGTCGCTCACGGCAACGAGCTCCACGCCGTGTCCTTCATTGTCGTAGTGCTCGCGGATCTCGTCCAGCGCAGACGCGACACCAGCCGGCGTTGCTTCTGCATCGAGATGAAGAAGCGTGTCGGATGGGATCGGTCTCGCGCTTGCGAACAGGGCGGCTTCCAGCAGTTTAGCTAACGGTGTCACCACTCAACTCCATGCAAGCAAACGGTTTGGGTTGTGCAATTCGCAACTCGCCGCTCTTCGCCATCTCGAGCAGCGCGAGTAGAACTGAAAGAATCTGCCACGGTTCCGCGTCACGCGAAACGATGTCGCTCCAGCGTGCTCGCGCACGCAGCGACATCACTTCTCTAATGGACTTCATCGCGCCATCCACATCCAGGGCGCGCGGAATCACATCGTGAACGAGCGGACGCGCCGCCTGCCGAAGGACACGGTCGACTGCCGCAAACAGATCCGCAAGACTCGCCGCGAACGGCCTGTCGTCCGGCATCGACGACTCGACCTGCATCGGTACATATGCGCGAGCGAACCGGTTCCGGCGATCGTCGCCAAGCCGTTCGAGCACGTCAACCACTTCTCGAACCTGCTGATACTCCAGCAGTCGGCGTACGAGCTCCGCGCGCGGGTCCTCCCACGCTTCCATGCCGTCGTGTCTCGGCAGCAGCATTTGCGCCTTGATGCGAAGCAGCCGCGCCGCCATCTCCAGGTACTCCGCCGCATCATCGATGCGCATCCCGTGAATGCGCGCCAGAAACTGCTCGGCGATCCGCGCGATCGGGATGTCGTAGATGTCTACCTGCTCATCACGAATCAACGTGAGTAGCAGATCCAGCGGCCCGGAGAACTCGGGCAGTTCAACAACGAATCCGCTGGTCAACGCGCCGTCCAGTTCCTCGGTCGCCGCGACGGCGGGATTTCGCAAAACATTGGCCGACGTCACAGTCCTCCAACTCCAGGAAGTATGAATCCAATCGATAGCGCAACCAGAGCTCGCGTCCCCTCAATCGCCGGATAGAGCCACCACATGAGCAGTGGCCCGCCGAGGAAAAGCAGTGCGTAGATGACAAGCAAGCCGTAACGACTGATCCGCTCGTATGAGAGGGCCCACGCCGGCGGTAACACGTACTTGAATACGTGCGATCCGTCCAGCGGCGGGATCGGAAGCAGATTAAACGCTGCCAGAATCAGGTTTATCCAGATGCCATAGATGCACATCTGTTGAAAGAGCGCGAAGGCATGCGTAGCCTGCGGAAACGCACGACCCGGGAAGTAGAGCAGCGGCAGAATCAGGGCGAAGACGAAGGCAAGAATCACATTTGTGACTACGCCCGCCAGCGAGACCTGAATGTCGCCTTTCTTGAAGTTTCTGTAGTTCCGAGGATTGACCGGAATCGGCTTGGCGCCGCCCAGGATCGGGGCGTTCATAAAGAACAGGAAGAGCGGTAGCAGAATCGTCATGAACGGATCGATATGCTTCACCGGGTTCCAGGTGAGCCTGCCGAGCTGATAGGCAGTGAAGTCGCCGTTTTTCATCGCGACCCACCCATGAGCGTACTCGTGGGCGACCATGGAGAAGAGCAGGACCGGGGCTATTAACAGAAATTGAGTAACTCTATCCAACTTGACTCGGTTATGGGGATGATCTAATTTACGAGGCTAGTCGCGAATCGGAAACGCTTTCGCATCATTGAGTTAACCAGCCCCATCATGCCGAATATCGCGTCCGCGAAGAAGAATATGCGGAAGTCACGTGCCGCGCAGGTGCGCAATCGCGCGCAGCGCTCCACACTCCGCACCGCCCTCAAAAAGGCGAAAGCCGAAAACGCCTCACCTGAGGCAATGGCAGAAGCAGTTACGCTGCTTGATCGTGCCGCGCGCAAGGGCCTCGTTCACAAGAACGCCGCCGCTCGCCGCAAGAGCCGCATGGCCAAGGCCGCGAAAAAGGCGACCGCAGCGTAGTTCGCTGTACCAGACCGTCGCCCCCGCCCCTGCCCGTCACCCCGGCCCCTACCCGTCATCCCCGCGAAAGCGGGGACCCATGTTATCGGTCTTAGGTGTGACTGAATTAACGGAGCAGGTCGGCAGCAAATGGATTCCCGCTTCCGCGGGAATGACGGGTAGGGGGCGGGGATGACGGCATACCTCGGCCGCAAATGGATCCCCGCTTCCGCGGGAATGACGGGTAGAGGGCGGGGATGACGATATACCTCGCCGGCTGATGGATCCCACCGGCAGCGGGAATTACGCGCCGCCGTCAGCGCGGCAACCACCCCGCGCCGGCCGTCACTGCTAGAACGTCGACAGCTCTCCGCCGCACTTCTCGCAGTACCACTCGGTCGCGTAGTTCATCGCGCCGCACTCCGGGCACTTTAGCGTCTTGTCAGCGTCGCGCCGCGAATCCCCAGCCGCGGCCTGCGGCGGAGTACGGGTCGGCGCTGAAGATGCCGAAGACGCAGCCGCCAGGCCGCTCACTCCGTTGGCGATTCCGTAGTCCGCTCCTGCTGCGCCAACTGGATTACCACCCATTGGCGCGGCCGGAATTACCAGCCCGACAAGGTCCGCGGCTTCCGGCACGTGGTCATGATTCTGGTCAGCTCCCCGCGACTTCGCGGCGGTCGATCGAGGATCGTGCCACTCGGCGACGAAATCCTCGATCGACTGGCGCGGCGAATCGCTCTGAGCTGCAACCGATGCCCCGGCAGCGGCGCTCGAACCAGCCTGAATCGGCTCCACGGCCGACTTGAGAGTCCCGGTAAGCGCTACGATACGCTGCAGCTCTTCCAGCTCGGCCTGAAGCGAGTGCCGCTCCGAGGCAATCCGACCCAGATCCGCATCCGCTTCCGTGCGGCGCCGATCCCAGTCCTCAGGCGTGAATTCGCCGACGGCGGCGCGCAACTCCGCCTCATGCCGCTCGTCGGTGCGATCAGACTCGTGCTGGCGCAACGCTGCCAACTCCGCCGTCATCGACTCGATCGTGCCGGCAAGCTGGCTCGCGCGCTCCGCGAGACTCTGCATGACTCCATCGAGCCGGCCAGCATAGTCCTTCTGGACACGGTCGTAGACGTGCGGCGGCGTCGAGTTGCGACGGCTCTCCAACGTCGTCAACCAACCCTGGTAGCGCTGCCGCTCGTCCAGTAGCGCATGAAGCGCAGACATCGCCTCGTTATCGGTCGCGGTCATTCTCCGTCCCTCTGTTCGTTCAGAGTGTAGACGATCTCCCCAGCCACAACAGTACAGATCGCGCGGCCGGTCAGCGTCATGCCGGCGTACGGCGTATTCCGTCCCTTGGACAGAAACCGCGTCGGATCGACCTTCCATCGAAGTTCCGGATCAAAAACCGTGATGTCGGCCGGACCGCCTACCCGCAAGCTACCGCCGGGTAGACCGAACAGTCGAGCAGGACTGCACGACATTCTCTCCACCAGCGTGCTGAAATCGATGTAGCCGGGCCCGACAAGACTATCGACAACTACGGCTAGCGCTGTTTCCAGCCCCACGATTCCGTTCGGAGCATTCTGGAATTCGCGCTCCTTCTGGTCATAGTGATGCGGAGCATGATCTGTTGCCACGAGATCGATGGTGCCGTCGCGCACCGCTTGGCGAAGCACTTCGACATCTTCCGCAG
>JBDTAB010000037.1:0-6761 GCA_039924865.1 Gemmatimonadaceae bacterium
CTTTTGCGCGCGCGCAACTCATCCACCATCGGGTGCGCATCCTTGACTACCAATCCTGGGTGTCGAGCAGTGAGAGACCGCACGAACATCTGCCCGCGAGTCAACGAATCCTGACGTGCGAAGTCGGCGTCTGCAAAATCCGCGAGCGTGTAGAATGGCAGTCCTGTTGCAGCGAGCGAATCGGCGACCGCGGTGACTGCGTCAATTGACCTCGCGTGTACGCCGAGCGTGGTTTCGACGCTCGCCGAGTCCGGTCTGCGTCCGTAGTAGAACGCCATTCGCGGATCCACGGGCGACAGGAAAATGGTGCTCGTCGCGCGTCCGTCGCGGATGACCATGACGAAGGCTCCGTCTGGCTCGTCGAAATTTGTGAGGTAGTGAAATGCCGGAAGCTGAAAGAACGGGCCGAAGTCCGTAACCGGCGTGCGCCCGCCAAATGCTATGACGACACCGTTGTCGATACGGGTTGCCAGCGAGTCGCGCCGCGCCGCAAACTCAGATGCCGGGATCTGTGCTTGCAGCAGCGATACTGGTGCGATCGTGCATATGAGAGCTGCCGCCATGCGTAGCTGGAGCCGTGTGGTTGATCGCACCAGATAGTTCTCCATTTGAGTATTCAGCTAACTAGAGCCGCCGGAAG
This sequence comes from Gemmatimonadaceae bacterium, assembly GCA_039924865.1. Classification (GTDB taxonomy): domain Bacteria; phylum Gemmatimonadota; class Gemmatimonadetes; order Gemmatimonadales; family Gemmatimonadaceae; genus Fen-1247. The sequence continues at coordinate 641 of JBDTAB010000037.1, forward strand.
GCGGTTCGTCAAGCGGCTTTCCTGAAGTCTTTAACGGATCTTCGGTTGCCGCGCGCCGGGAATGGGGCGCAGCCTTCCGCTTCTCGTGACGGTGAACCGCGGGAAGAGAACCGTCTCTCGCACCTGCGTTCCGATGCTGAGTGATGGAACGATGTACGAGCCCGGACTGGTCGCATTCAGCACGTCAAAGTCGTCAGCTGCCTCTGGGACGACGGAATATCCAAAATCACCCAGTGCCTGGATAGTCACGAGGCTTATGGGGTTCAGGCCGGCGTGAATGGTGCCTGTCATCAATTCGTGACCGAATACAGAAGCCCGCCAATGCGCGTCGCGGGTGCCGTCTCCCACCTTGCCAGTGTTTTCGATCGGAACGCCCACGGTTGAATCCGTCGTGAATCCCAGGGCCGCTGCGGCGCCGCGCGCTCGGCTACCAGTGAATACTGGATTCTCACCACCAAGGCCGTCGGCGAGGCCAACGAACCCGGGGAACTGCGGGTCTCCCCACAGTGTTCCGATGCCGAGTATGTGGCCCATTTCGTGGGTCACCACACCAACAAGAATTCCTTCCTGTGACAGCGGCGAGACGTCCGCCTTGTCGATAGTGAGCGTGCCGAGCGCGGTGAGTTGCGGTGCATCATCGCGTAGTACGCATGGACCACCGAGGCCAACCGTTTTCCCGGGACCGTCAATCGAATCTTGCTGGATGATGATCAGCAGACTCGTCTCCATCTGATTTACTGCTGGGACACCGGTTCCGCAGTCGCCGGCGTTGACAACCACATGGTATGGAATGAGTGGCGCGGAGATGACCTTCTCCCACGTCTGTGCCGCTTGCTGCGCTGCGTCTCGCACGGTCTGCGAGACCGTTCCAACGAATTGGAGGTCGATCACGAATCCGTGCGTCGCAAGGACTGCAACCGAGATCGGCGCCGTGGTAGAGCCCTCGCCGGTGGACACCGTCAGTTTCGCAGTGCCGGCGCCCACACCAGTTACGATGCCCGTTGCGGAGACCGTCGCGACTGAAGGATTGTCTACCGAATACGTGTAGGTCCGCTTGGTGAGCTGTCGTCCGCTAGCGGCATATGCGGAGGATTGAGTCGCAATCGTGTGGCCGACTCCCAGATCCAGAACTCCGGGCAAGATTTTGACTCTGCCGACGGGAATCGCTACGACATTGAACGAGAGTGTTACGCTCACCGTGTCCACGGTGGCGACGATAGAGCCGCCACCGGGGGCCAGAGCCGAAACTAGTCCGGTTGGTGTCACGCTCAGAGTTGAGGTTATAGCGCGGTAAGTCGGTGTGCGCCCTGAAACTGTTGCGCCAGTCCGGTCGGTAATCGTCGGCGTAGGGATCGTAAGCGTGTCACCTTCGTTCATCGTGAACAACGTGGACGAAAAGATCACCGAGGCGATCGCGGGCGGCAAAACAACTATTCGGAGCGCGCCGTGCACGCCGTTGCCGGTCAGGACGTCAAGCTCCGTGGTCCCTGCGTGGACGCCGGTGACGGTGCCCGATGCCGAAACAGTCGCGACGCTGGTGTCGGTCACACTCCAGGTGATTGGACAGTTGAGCACCTGTGTGCTCGTTGAATCGACGCACGTGACGACAATCGGGGTCGTGCGTTCGACTTCGACTGAATCGACGATGTGGGCAAAGGCGACCCGTACGACCTTGGGGGGCGCCTTGACCCTTGGCGCAGTGCCGGAGTCGCCGCCGCAGCTTGCGAGTATGATCGCCGCCATGACAGCGCCCAGCACCGGCACGAGGGGGCGCCGGTCTCTGCGAAACTCAACCAGCTTGCGCTCGCGGAACGACACTTGCGCTCCACCGCAGAGACCCGACCCCATCCACATTGCCAATACTCCACTCGGTAACCGCCGCCCTTGTAAGCCGTCGCACTGCGCGTCGCTTGGCAAGGATAATCCCAAACCCGCTCCTGCGGTACGTCGTCGTAACCGCTGCCACCGTGCTTGTTCCAGTGGTGATCGATCGAGCGATGGGCCGCTGGCGCCGCGGGCGCCTCCGGGGCAGAGCACGCGTAAGCGCGTGACCCGCGTTTCCGGGCCGTTGCCTTACTATCGCCGCATCGTCAAAGTATAGGAGTATTGGAGTGGTCGCCGGCAATACGTCGGCAGATTCGACGTTCCCGTATCCATGGAAATGCGATGACACGGACGAAATTCTTCGCGCTCATTCTTGCCGTCGGCGGGTCCGCGCTTGTCCTGGGGTGCCAGTCATCGCAGTCGGATCGCCTGCATCGGCGACAGCTTCGCGCCAAGGCGAGCTGTGAGGAAGCCGTCCGCGGCCATCTGTCGTCGCGGGCGACTGCTCAGTTCGATCCAGACAGCGAGCACGTCTACTACGACTCCCTGGGCGGGGCCGCGGTCAGTGGCAATGTTTCGAGCGCCGGTGCTCTCCGACAATTTGCATGCATCCTGACGCCGGCCTCCGAGACTACCTGGGTACTCACACAGGCGCGTCTCCTGAACTGAGCGACAATCGCCACCAAACACGCGCAGTTTGCTGATCCGGCGGGGGTGAAAATCTTGGTGGTGGTGTGCTCGGCATGCATGGCGTTGTAGTTTGGAACACTTCCCCGGTTCCGAGCCGGCCGACCCCATCCACATGTCATGTTTGCAACTGTACTGCTCGTCGTAGCCGGTTTCATAGGCCACGCGCAGACCACTATGCCACCTGTATCCTGCATTCTGAGCAACGGCGATCGTCTCAGTGGAGAGCTGATATCCGTCTCAAAGAGCCGCGTCCGCATCCGTAATGCCGTGCTTGGCCAACTCACCCTCAAACGGAACTCGATTGCGGTGTGCGAGTCACCGGACAGTGTTGCTCGTCACAAACTTGGATTGCTTGTACTGGCGCAGATGCCAGAGACGCCACTGACGACTGTTCCTGTACTTCCGGATATAATGCCCAATCCGCCGGAGAGAACGACCCCGGTGGTTTCGCTGGAGAGACTGAGCAAGGCCAAAGTCATGCCTCTCGCATCCCGCGCACTACCGACTTACGCATCACATGTGGGCTGGAAGCGCACTCTCGGAACGACGTACATGCTGACGCGTGGAAACGCCAACGTCAGCAGCCTGGGCTTTACGGGATCGGTGGCGCGCCGGTCCAACCGATCGCAGATCGCGTTGAAAGGAAAGCGAGAACTCGGGAGCCAGGATGGGTCCGCGACCGAGAACTATCTGTCGGTGACTCTGCGGTACGATCTCGCACTCGGAGCCAACGATTCGTCAGCTGCGACGCGGCCGTCGTTCTTTTCCGAAGCCGTTGTCGAGCACGATCCGTTTGCGAAGATTGGTCAGCGCTCTGTCGAAAATGCCGGATTGTCTGTCCCGCTTTCGAGAGCCAAGCACAACGATCTCGCACTCGAGGTCGGAGCCGGCGTCACGCATGAAGCTCCGTCCGATGTGCCGAGCTACACGCGGTTCGGAGGACTGCTGCGACTGGCGGCGCGACAGATCTTTGGGAGTGCCAAGTCTGATCAGCAGATCGCAGTCTTTCCGGATCTTAGCGGGCCACACGGGCATTACCGCCTGAACGGCGACATCAACCTCAGCGCTCCGCTTGCGAAAGGAATCGCGCTGAAGCTGGGGATTGCGAACAGATACGACACTCGGCCGCAGACGCACGTCCGCAAGAACGACATCACGATCCAGAGCGGGATCGGCGTCGAGTTCTGACACCGGAGGGCGAACGTTGCGACGGGACGCTACCCCAGACGCAGGCGGCGCCTTGGGGGGGGGCCACAGGCGCTAAGACGCGGTGCTACGACGACGTCGGGATACGCTCCAGCAGGACGTATCCCGACATTCGGCGGACACCTTCGCGTTTCTCCGCCGATGAAAATTTCCCGAGAAACCGCCAGAGCGAGGCGAACTTCATCTCGCGGTGCAGTCGCTGCGCTTCTTCGAGTCCCGAATGGAACTCGATCTCGCGCCAGCCGAATTCGTTGAAGAACGCGGTTCCGGATTCTGGAGCGAACTGAAACGGTGCACTGTCGTGAAGTGCCTTTCCCCAGTGACGGTTGATGATCCGCAACAATTGTGGAGTCGCGAGATCGATCAACCACCAGCGGGCGCTCGACATGGTTGCGATATCACGTGCGAGGTCGCCGACCTGTCGCTCCGTCAGGTAGATGAGCAGCCCTTCACTGATCACGAGAGACACGGATGCACCGGAATTCAGTCGTGCGAAGGTCTCCGTCCGAGCGTTTTTGTCGGTGAGGTCCGCCGCGATGGCTTCGTACTCACACGAGGCGCGCTCTTCGCGCATTGCAGCGGCCTTGTAGTTCGTCATCCCGAGGAGATCGACGTCGAACCAGCGTAGAGAAGGGAGAAGTGGAAGGCGCCATGGCCGAGTGTCGAGGCCTGCGGCGAGGTTGATCACGGTGTCGATTCCGTGATTGGCGATCCGATCCATGATTATCTCGTCGAACACATGAGTGCGGACTATCATGGGCCATGCGAGTGATCGTCCTTTCTTCATCTGATCGACTATTTGCTCGCCCTGGGTACCGGCCAGCCGTGCAGCGAACGGGTCGCGGAACAGGGCATCTGAGCGAGCCGTTTCCATGGCACGATACACGGCGACCCAACGCGCCGTATCGGAGACGTTTTCTACTGGCATGGCGGGCGCTCGGTGGAGGGTCGGCTGGAAGCGAGTGGTGCGATGCCCGTCGTGGACACGGGAACGACAGAGCGAAGAAGGGGCAAGGAACACGAAACGCCGCAATCATCAGTGATTGCGGCGTCGAATTTACCGGGGCTCCTTTTGAGATTCTGCCAGGTGCGCCCGGAGGAAGTCGAATCCCCAACCTTCTGATCCGTAGTCAGATGCTCTATCCAATTGAGCTACGGGCGCATAGAAACCGCATTTCCAGCCATGGGGTCTCTCGACCGCCATATCCTCATCCAGCAATGAGCGGTACAAGACTCGAACTTGTGACCTCCACGATGTCAACGTGGCGCTCTAACCAACTGAGCTAACCGCCCATTTTTATTTCAAGCGGGAGACGGGACTTGAACCCGCGACCCCAACCTTGGCAAGGTTGTGCTCTACCAACTGAGCTACTCCCGCGATCTAACAAACATTTGTTCTGCCCAGTGGAGCGAAGGGGGATCGAACCCCTGACCTCTTGAATGCCATTCAAGCGCTCTACCAACTGAGCTACCGCCCCGCATTTTATACCGGACTGCGCAAACTGGAGTGCAGTCGTCCCGTACTCCGGGTTTGCACCGGGCCCAAAAAACTCGACCAGATACCCTGCCCGGCAGGAACCGCGAAGGATACCCGGGGGTATGGGGAAAGTCAAGAAAATCGTCGACTTTTGGGTCTAGACATAGTCCCTTCGGCCGGTATCTTGCACCGCACTCCCACGGTCTGCGTGGGTTCTGTATTCCACACGACTTCAGCGCCGCGCAAGCGGCGTCTGATACATATAGAGTGAAGAGGCTAATATGGCCGAAGTGAAAACACGCCGCCGCCGAACTACCGGCACCTCGCCGGCCGGTATAGCTCCAAGTGAGCCGGAGCGTGACATTCTCGATCAGTACCTGTACGAGGTTAGCACGTATCCGCTACTCAAAGGTACCGAGGAGATCGACATCGCACGCAAGATTCGCGCAGGCGATGCAGATGCTTTGCAGGAACTTGTGAAACGCAACCTGCGTTTCGTAATCTCGGTTGCAAAAAAATATCAGAACCGCGGCCTGCCGCTCATCGATCTTATCGGTGAAGGCAACGTTGGTCTTCTTACTGCTGCGCGCAAGTTTGATCCGGATCAGGGAGTGAAGTTCATCTCCTACGCAGTATGGTGGATTCGTCAGGCGATTCTGTCGTCGCTCGCGCGGCAGGGGCGTACGGTTCGAGTTCCGCTTAACCGCACCGCTGATCTTTCGCGCATCATCAAGGCGTCGGAGATCCTGCGGCAGAAGCTTCGTCGTGAGCCTACGCCGAACGAGCTTGCACAAATCACCGGACTTTCTGTTGACGTAGTTCAGTCGCTCGCAGCACTCAACACGGGTGACGTACGACTCGACGCACCGATGGATCCCGAGGGCGATCGTTCGCTCATCGAGCGCTTCGTTGCGGACGAAATGC
>JBDTAB010000038.1:0-15670 GCA_039924865.1 Gemmatimonadaceae bacterium
CCGCCCTTCTGCCCAAGCAGGAACACGGGTCGCACGTGGCCAAGAATGGCCGCGGCGCCGAGCGTGAGACTCAAAATTTCGCTATGCGGAGTCCCGGTGAGCGCGGGGAGGAAGAATACCGGCAGGAAACCCTTGAGCGTATCAACGATGAACACCACAGCGCCAAGCCCGATCCCGAGCACGCGAACGACGTTGGTAGCACCGAGATTGCCAGAACCATGCCGCCTGAGATCGATTCCGCGCGACTTGCCCGCCAGATACGCGGATGGAATGGAGCCCGCAACGTACGCGATAACGATCGCGACGACGACCGGGAGATGGATTGATTCCATCTAGGCCGATTTGCGCCTCATCACGATGTTGAGCGGATTCCCGGTGAATCCGTAGGCTGCACGAAATCCATTGTGCAAGAAGCGAATGTAGTGCTCCTGCACGAGGTCCGGATGATTGCCGAACACCGCGATCGTTGGCGGTGACGTCTCAACCTGAGTTGCATAATTCAACTTGATTTCCCGACCCGCAGCCTGCGGCGGCTGGCGGCGCGCGAGAAGGCTCTGCAGCGTATCGTTTATATCGGACGTCGAGATGCGCTTCTCGCGCTCCTTCTCCACCTGCAGCACGAGATCGAACAGTCGTGTTACGCGCTGGCCTGTAAGAGCGGAAGTGAACACGAACGGGACAAATCCGAGATACGGCACCTTCTCCACAATTTCCTTCTCGAACTTTGCCGCAGTGTTGTTTTCCTTTTCCTTCAGATCCCACTTGTTGACCACGACGATGAGGGCCTTGCCCGATTCCCATGCCATCGTGGCAATCTTGAGATCCTGATTGTGCAGTCCTTCAACCGCGTCGATGACGAGAATACACACGTCGGCGCGTTCGATAGCGCGCCTGGTTCGGAGCGATGAGTAGAATTCGATTCCGTCGTCGATCCTCGCCTGTCGCCTGAGGCCCGCGGTGTCGATGAAGACGAAGTCGCGGCCGTGGTACTTGAACGGCGTATCGATCGCGTCGCGTGTGGTACCCGCGATGTCGTTTACGACCAGGCGTTCCTCACCGAGCATGCGATTGACAAGCGACGACTTCCCGACATTCGGCCGGCCGACAACTGCGACTCGAATCGCCTCGGTTTCTTCCGGCTCGTTTTCCGGGAGCAGTGCAACAAGGGCATCGAGCATGTCGCCCGAACCCTTGCCATTTGTCGCGGAAACGGGAAAGGGCTCGCCCGCACCAAGCCTGTAGAACTCGTAAAAGTCCGTACTGGCAGGATCATCGACCTTGTTCGCAATCACGACCCATGGCTTCTCGGTCGCACGAAGAAGATCGAGCACCTTTGCGTCGTTCGGATGTACGCCGGCCTGCGCGTCTACAACAAACGCGAGAAGGTCGGCTTCGGCGATCGCCTCTATTACCTGCTTTCGAATTTCACCATCGATAGCCTCACGCGTGTTTTCCGGAAGACCGCCCGTATCCACGATCCAGAAGTATCTGCCGTTCCATTCAGCGCGCCCGAAGTGACGATCGCGAGTGGTCCCCGCTTCGTCGCTCACGATCGCGGTCTGCGCGCCAACTATACGATTGAAAAGTGCTGATTTGCCAACATTCGGACGCCCGATCAGCGCAACAACCGGGGTGCCGCTCACGCTGCAACCCCGCTTGACTCCGCCGATAGTACGTCGATGAAGTCATACGATGGAAACACAGGGATCGGCAGCGATTCGCGAACCGCTATGAATGACGCGTCGTCCAGAAAAACTCCGTCTTCGTTGATTGTCTCGGCCGGTATGAGCGCGAGGTCCAGGTCGTGTCTGTTCTCCAGTGAGCGTCGGATATCGGCGCCAACCAGCAGACCAGACGCCGTAGTTGTCGGTCCGAACAGCGAGTTCTCAGCGACTATCAGTTCGAATTGTGCGCCAGTTGCTTGCGTCAACTCTTCAAGCAGCGGCGGCATGAGCGAGCCCATCGACACGCCGGTGACAACACCAATTCGCCGACCTGTGAGATTGGGGAGCGTCGAGACACCGTCCCGAACCCGGACGCGAAGGAGTGCAACCGAGCCGATGCCGTTTTCGATCTGCGCGAAGTCGCCGTAATGTTCTTCGCCCGGAAGGTCGCGCTCTGCAAGCAGGTAAAGCTCGTCCGAGCCGAGTACCCAAGATTGACCACGCTCACGCATTCCCTTGGCACTCCATCGCTCCACGTGATCGAGTAGCGAACGCGCCGTGTCGCGATCCATGGACTTGCCGGTGTAAAGATGCGAGAACTGCGTGAGACCAACCGGAATCACCGCAGCGGAAATGACAGCGTCGCGAAGGTCCCAGAGGTCCTGAAGTGATTCCTCGAGCACATCACCATCGTTGAGCCCAGGGACCACCACCATCTGGCAATGGAATTGGATTCCGCCATCGGCGAGTGTCGTGAGCTGCTGCACGATATTCGGAACCTTGGGATTATTGAGTACTATCTTGCGTTTTTCCCAGTTCGTTGCGTGCACGGACACGTACAGCGGTGACAGGCGATACTCGAGAATACGTTTGATGTCGCGATCTTTTACGTTCGAAAGCGTCGCGAAATTTCCGTACGCGAATGAAAGCCTGTAGTCGTCGTCGCGCAGATATAGCGGCTTGCGCAGTCCGGTTGGCAGGCCCTCGATGAAACAGAAGTCGCAGCGGTTTGCGCACTGCCTCACTCGCGGCGGTTCGAGCATGAGGCCCCAAGGCTCGAGCTCAGGTCGCTCCACCTCGAATATCACCACCTCGCCATCGGGTTGCTTCAGTTCAACCGATACTTCCTCTTCGGCTGAAAGAAACTCCCAGTCGAGAAAATCGGCGATTAATCGACCGTCGACGCTCAGAATCTCCGTCCCCGGGACGATTCCAAGCTCCGCGGCGACGCTATCTGGCTCTACCCGGGCGACTCGTACCATAACCCGATAAATTTAGGCGGTTACGGCCCGAAATCCAAGCAATACAACGAGTTACGCTGCCGCAAGTCGAACCGGTATCAACGGACGGCCCTCCGCCCACAAAAAAAGCGATACTGATCGCTAAATTGCTCGTTGCGGGCCTGCGTGCCTCATTTTGAGGCTGGAGTCGCGGCGAGGTGATCTGAATACAGTAAGGAGCACTGTTGAGCAAAACCAAAGGCGGCACGGCGGAGACTGGAAGCAGGTTCGATCCTTCGGAAGTAATTGAGGATTACGCGACGGCTTGCCGAAGCAGGCAGGTCAGCACCCTGGCGCGGGGAGAAGTGATGCTGGGCCGGGCCATGTTCGGGATTTTTGGAGACGGCAAGGAACTACCCCAGGTGGCCCTGGCTCGATCGATGGCTCCGGGAGACCTGAGGTCCGGCTACTACCGCGACCAGACGCTCATGTTCGCGCTCGGGCTGCTGACGGCGCAGCAGTTCTTCGCCCAGCTCTACGCACACGCGGACGTATTGGCGGATCCCGCGTCCGGTGGTCGCGGCATGAACGCGCACTTCGGCACCCGGATGCTTGACGAGTCCGGGCACTGGAAGTCGCTCACTGAATCCGTGCAGTCATCGGCGGACAGCTCGCCCACGGGTTCCCAGATGCCACGCCTGCTGGGGCTGGCATATGCATCGAAAGTCTACCGCGAGCTCAAGGACCTGCATCAATTCACGCAGTTCTCTCACAACGGCAATGAGATCGCCTTCGGTACAATCGGCAATGCGTCATGCGCCGAGGGCGTGTTCTGGGAAACGGTGAATGCTGCTGGCGTGCTTCAGGTTCCGATGCTGCTTTCCGTATGGGATGACTGGTACGGCATATCAGTTCCCAACGAAATGCAGGTTACGAAGGGAAGCATTTCGGAACTGCTATCCGGTTTTCGCCGTTCAGCCGACGCGCCGGGTTTCGAGCTTGAGCTAGTGCATGGCTGGGATTACGTCGCACTTCGCGACACGTATTCCAAAACAGTTCCGCTGGTTCGCGATTCGCACGTCCCCGCCGTCGTACACGTCACGGAGCTGACGCAACCGAGTGGGCACTCGACCTCCGGCAGCCACGAACGATACAAGTCGCCCGAGCGTCTCAAGTGGGAGAAGGACCACGATTGCATCGCACGATTCCGCAACTGGATCATCACGCAGAAGATCGCTTCGGCATCGGAGCTTGAGGAAATAGAAGAACGCGAATCCGACGCCGCGCGAGACGGCCGCGATGCTGCCTGGCACGCGTACCAGGAGCCGATCACCGCGGAAAAGGATGAGATTATCGCAATGATCGCGAACATCGCCACGTCGGATATCGCGAGCGACGCAGCGGCATCGCTCGATGCTACATCCAAGGCTCTCGCACCAAAGCAATCGCCGCTACGCCGTGAGATTGCGGTCGCTGTACACGAGGCGATCGTAGCCTTGCGCGGCAATCTGTCGGCCGCGGAGCCGTTGATCGAATGGAAGCGCGTGCAGGACGCCTTGATGGTCGACCGGTACAGCGCCGAACTGTACTCGGAATCGGACGAGTCGGCGTTGAATGTTCCCGCGGAACCCGCACAGTATGCGGACGATGCGCAGGAAATTGACGGTTACATGATACTCAACGCCTGCTTCGACGCCGCGTTGAAGCGTGACCCAAGAGTCATCGCGTTTGGTGAAGACGTTGGCCGGCTGGGCGATGTAAACCAGGGCTTTGTTGATCTGCAGGCGCGGTATGGGCCGATCCGTGTTGGTGATACCGGCATTCGCGAGTGCACGATAATAGGTCAGGCGGTCGGCATGGCAATGCGCGGCCTCCGCCCGATTGCAGAAATCCAGTATCTCGATTACCTGCTCTATGCGCTGCAGGTCATGTCCGATGATATCGCCACGCTTCGGTATCGTACGCGCGGCGGCCAGAAGGCTCCGGTTATTGTGCGCACGCGCGGACACCGTCTCGTAGGCATCTGGCATTCCGGATCGCCGATGGCGATGATGATCAGCTCACTGCGCGGCATGTACATCGTGGTACCGCGCGACATGACTCGGGCGGCTGGCTTCTATAACACGTTGCTCGCGGGCGACGATCCCGCAATTGTTGTCGAAGTCCTGAACGGGTACCGAATCAAGGAACGGGTTCCGTCCAATCTGGCGACGTTTAAGATTCCGCTCGGCCTCCCCGAAATCATACGCCCCGGCGCGGACGTTACCGTCGTCACTTACGGTGCGTGCTGCAAGATTGCGCTGGACGCGGCGGCGCTACTTCAGCAGAGCGGCATCGACGCAGAAGTGATCGATGTCCAGACGCTGCTGCCATTCGACATCAATGGTGTGATCGTCGAATCACTGAAGAAAACCAACAAAATTCTGTTTCTGGACGAGGATGTTCCCGGCGGTGCTACCGCATATATGATGCAGGAAGTCCTGGAGCGGCAGAATGGATTCTACTGGCTCGACGCGGCGCCCCGGACACTGACTGCCGAATCTCACCGGGCTGCATACGGACGCGACGGCGACTACTGGTCGAAACCGAACGTTGAAACGATATTCGACGCAGTTTATTCAATCGTACACGAAACCGATGTGGCGCGGTATCCGAATCTAGGCGTGTAGCGACGTTCTGAGCCGCCGCGCGGAAGCCGGCTGGATCAGAACAATTCACTTAAAAGGACCGATCGTTGCGCGCATAGTTCATCGCACGCGGCCATCAAGACAGTAGCGCGCCCGCGTGACCCCTCCCCTCACCGGAAATTCTCAACAGAATCCCGACCCCGAGCCAGCTGGCGAGCATGAACGAACCGCCGTAGCTGAAGAACGGAAGGGGGATGCCCGTAATCGGCATCAGGTTGAGCGTCATCCCCACGTTCACGACTACGTGTACCAGCCAGCACGACATCAGCCCGAACGCGGCAAGACTACCGAACGAATCATTGGCCCGTGACGCGATCCGCGTGGCGCGAAGTAACAGCGCCAGGAATAGTGCGAGCGCGAGTGCTACGCCGATGAAACCGAGTTCTTCACCAACTACCGCGAAAATAAAGTCCGTGTGCTGCTCGGGCAGAAATCCGGATCGCTTCTGCGTTCCGAGCGTGAAACCGTTGCCGAACAAGCCGCCGGACCCGATCGCGATCTTTGACTGAAGCACGTGGTAGCCGGACGCTCGAGGGTCGGCTGACGGGTCCAGAAACACCTTGAGCCGATTCTGCTGATAAGGCGCAAGTTTCTCCCAGAGAATCGGCGCGATGACACCAGTGACGACGTTCGCGACCACCAGCACGATTCCCTCGAGGAGATACGGCTTGTACCAGAGCACAAGCGCAATCAGGACGAGGAACCACGCACCCCAGAGTCCCGTACTGAACGACAGCACCAAGCTCACGACGGGGCTTGCGAGGAGTACCAGAAGCGGCCACGGAACGCCGGACCAGAACAACATCCCAAAAAAGATCCCGACAAAAACAATTGCCGAGCCAAGATCTGGCTGGAGCATGATCATGGCGAACGGAATGCCAACGACCAGGCCCGGCTTCCAGAGCTCCAGCAGCGATTTCGGCGCTTCGCGTCTTTCGGCTAACACCTTCGCGAGCATCAGTACGACGACAATCTTTGCGATCTCAGCAGGCTGACCAATACGGTGGCCGCCGATGGCGAGCCAGCTCCGCATGTGCCCCTTGGCGCCGGTGCCTGCGCCCAGTACCAGCAGAGACAGCAGCGTGAAGAGAGTCAGCAGGTACGCCGGCCACGTGGCCCACTCGATCAGCCGAACGGATGAGTTTCCAATCCCCCACGCACACAGCACGCCGAGCGCAAGCCACATCAGTTGCGACTTCCAGAGCGGCGCGACAAATGTCGGGATGTCAGTCTGCCCCGCGGAATACACAATCGCGACGCCAAACAGCGAGAGAGCGATCGCGGTTACGGCGAGCGGATAGTCGGTCAGCGTATTGCGAAACATCAACCCTCCGACTGCACGGCAGTCACCGGCGCCACCTTCAGGTAGTGCGATATGATTGACGACGCGACGTGTGCGGCACGACCGCCGTGTCCGCCAAACTCAAGCATCACAGCCACCACAATCGTCGGCTTGTCAGCTGGCGCATAACCGACGAACCATGCGTGGTTGAGCTCGACGCCGTTGACGCGCTTGCCTGTTTGCGCGGTGCCGGTTTTCCCGGCGAGCATGATTCCCTGAATACGTGCCGACTGCGCAGTTCCCTGGCCGATAACGCCAGCAAGCGCTGTATGAAGGCCGTTCATTTGTGCTGAATCGAGCTTGAACACGCGCGTCCTCTCCGGCGTTCGCTTTACGATTTCCGGTGTCGGCGCCATGCCGTCGGACGCAAGCGCCGCATAGAACTTTGCCATGTTCACGACGGTCTGTGAGTTCTCGCCCTGCCCGATCGCGAGATTCAAAGTGACGGCGTTGCTCCAGCCTCGAGCGCCGTACGTCTTGTTGTAGTAGTCAACAGCGTAGGGCCATAGCGCGCGCTTCTCATCCGGCAGATCAATGCCGGTCTTCTCGCGCATGCCGAGCGAAACGCCACCGGCAAGCATGCGTGAAAGGCCGACCTTCAAACCAAGTTGATAGAAGTAGACATCGCATGAGACTTCGATGGCTCGGCCCAGCGATATGGAACCGTGTCCTTTCTTGTCCCAGCATTTGAAATAACGATTCCCATATTGGAATCCGCCGGTACACGGGACCGGCATGTGCTCGTCAATCGTGACTACGCCGTCTTCGAGCGCGGTTACGGCGGTCGCGAGCTTGAACGTTGAGCCCGGCGGATAGCGCCCTTGCGTCACCTTGTTGAGCAGTGGACGGCGGTCATCTGAAAGCAGGCCCTTCCAGTAATCTTCCGGGATACCGCCGGTGAACTTGTTGACGTCGTAGCTCGGCGCGCTGTAGAGGGCTAGCACACCGCCATCCCGTGGGTCCAGCGCGATCGCACCGCCGACGAGCGAATCGCCGAACACGGACGCTACATAGCGCTGGAGGTCGAGATCGATATTGGTGTACAGCGGCGGCGCAGGTTCCGGATTGAGATCCAGCCGCGGCGTCGCCGTACGAACCTGCCGACCACGCGCGTCAACCTCGTCGTACCGAACACCTTCCTTGCCCCGCAGAATGCTCTCGTATTCCTTTTCGATCCCGCCCTTTCCGACGAGCTGGCCTGGTTTATAGCCGTTGTACGCTGACGAATTCAGGTCGGCATCAGTGATTTCACCGGTGTACCCGACGAACGACGCGACCGCCGGCCCGTCTGGGTAGAACCGCTTTGGTACTGACTGAATAATGAGTCGTGGAAAGTTGATCCTGTGCTCTTCCAGCACCGATACCACGCTCATTGACGCGTCTGACATTATGAGCGTCGGTCGATTGGGGTCGCGCCGGAATCGGCGCACGGCGGCGCTGATCTGATCCGGCGTCAACGTTATCACAGACGACAGGTGCGCGAGCGATGACTTGAGCGAATCGACGTTCACCGGCGCGATCGACACGGAGTAGCCGGGCAGATTTTCGGCGATGATGTTGCCGTATCTGTCGTAGATGATTCCGCGCGGAGCCGGCAACGGTAGCGCGCGCAACCGGTTCTCCTGCGACTGCAACTTGTAGCGGTCGTGCTGAAGTACCTGCGCATTGAAGAACGCGCCCATCAATGACAGGATCACCGCACCGAGGATGAGCGTCGCTAATCGAGATCGGCGCGAAATGTCGTTAGGATGAACGCTCACGCAGGCGAAGGCTCCAGGAGAGGTTTCATGACCAGCAATACAAGCACACCGGCGATCGCGGTTGCGGCGGCAGAAAGCGGCGACCAGAGGAACAACTGCTGAACCAGATCAATTCCCCGCAAGTGATGCTCTGCGATGAAGTAAATGATATCGAAGAGCCACTTGCCGACAAAAAAGAAGACGGCGTTTAGCGGAAGGCTATCAGCAAAGAACACTGCTTTGAGCCAGGAAGCGGCGTATGCTACGAGCAACATTGCGAGCGCGCCGGCTCCGAGTGAATCCGGGCTCAGTGCATCGGCCGACAGTCCCACGAGAAAACCTATCACGACCGCGCCGGCAGGCCTTACACGGACCGCCGCGGTGAGCACGGCGAGCAGGAGAAAGTCAATCGGCGCGCGCCATCCAAGCAACGGCCGCAGCGTGAAGTGCAGCAGCACCAGGACGACAAACGTGACGACCGCACGCGCTGTTCCCGCCAGCGTCATTGAGTAATCACCGCGAAGGATATGTTGAAAATCGTCATGGCCGGCGCCCTTCGCCAGAGGTGTCGGCGGATGTTGGAGCACGTGCCGGAGGCCGTACCTGAGGCCGTACCTGAGGCCGTACAGGAGGCCGCGCAACCGGCCGAACTGGCGGTTTTACCGTCGGAATAACCGGAGTGTTCCGAAGCGCCCCGCTGCGTTGGGTGGTGTCGGGTGGGATCGTATCCGGTCGCGTTACGCGAGGCCGTAGTGGAGTCGTCCCGGGGACCGACGTCGTCGAAGGAATGATCGACTGCTCTGGTACTCCTGCTCGTCGTAGACTGTCTCTGGTGACAGAATCCTGTGCTGCCTGACGTGCAGTCGCTTCGGCGAGCGCCGCGGAGCGGGCAAGCGAATCGCCTGCCACAACGATCTTCCTGACCGACGAATCGGTGACGGTGCCCACCGCCCAGACGTTGTCGACTCCAGCCGACGCGCGATCGGGCCGGAGGATCATGACTGAGTACACGTCTGCGGGAAAAACCGCGGGTCGAATGAGATACGTCCGCGCCCATGACTCAGCGGTCTTCGTTTCCGAGAGAACGCGTCCAATCGGAATTCCGCGAGGATACACGCCCCCAAGACCGGAACTCACGATCATCGTGCCACGTCGAATCGAAGTACGGAATGGCACTCCGCGCATTTCCAGCAGGTAGCGTCCCGGTCCGGATTCGAGATGTGCCTGAACGATGCCAAATGCAGACGCGTCCTCCGCCATTGCGCTTACCCGAAAGTCGGGATGCGTCCACACCATCGCATGGCTAACCGACGGATCTACATTGTCAACGACGCCCACCAGACCTTCCGGTGCGACCACAGGGCTCAGTTTTGCGACGCCCGCACGAGAACCAGCGCTGAGCGTAACGCCGAACTCGTCCTGGATACCGCGACCGTGGAGCGCTTCTGCCGGTATGAATCCCCACTTGAGCCGGCTACCAAGGCCCAGCAGGTCGCGGAGGCGCGTATTCTCGGCCGTCAGTGCGGGAACGCTCATCGCGCGCATCGACACCGAGTCACGGTGATTCACGACGGAGTCGTGGCTCGACAGCGCGCGGCGGCTCTTCTCGGCGCGTTCCTGAAGAGCGAGCATCGGAGCGAGTACATATCGCCTCAGGCCACCGGCGATAGGCTGGCGGACCGGCGCCGGCAGGACTAGTGCGATCAGTGACAGTATCGTGCACGCAATGAGCACGGTACTGTCAATTCGTTTGTTCGAGCGTGCGAGGCGTGCCACCCTCTACCTCAGGGGGAGAGAACGGACCAGTACTTTTCTTCGTCGTCGAGAATCCTGCCAGTACCGCGTACGACACAGGTCAGCGGATCTTCATCGACATGAATTGAGAGGCCGGTTTCCAGAGCGAGCAGCACATCGAGCCCGCGGATCAACGCACCACCGCCGGTCATGACGATGCCACGATCAACGATGTCGGCCGCAAGTTCCGGTGGCGTAATTTCCAGCGCGCGGCGAACCGCGTCGACGATCTGCTGAATTGGTTCCTGCACCGCTTCACGGATCTCGGACGAATGAACGCGAACCGTCTTGGGAATTCCTGACACCAGATCGCGTCCCTTTACGTCCATCTCGCGCTCGTCTCCAACGGGATGGGCCGATCCGATCTGAATCTTGACCTGCTCGGCCGTCGCCTCACCTATCAGCAGGCTATGGTTCTTGCGCATGAACTGCAGGATCGCCTGGTCCAGTTCATCGCCACCCGTCCTGATGGACGTATCGCTGACGATGCCGGAAAGTGCGATTACTGCAATCTCCGTAGTACCACCACCAATGTCGATCACCATGTTGCCGGTGGGCGTGTCCACCGGGAGCCCAACGCCGATCGCCGCGGCCATCGGCTCGGCGACCATCATCACTTCCTTGGCGCCGGCGCCAAGGGCCGAGTCGCGGACCGCGCGCTTCTCGACTTCTGTGATCCCGGATGGCACGCAGACGATGACCCGCGGCTTCACGCGAAACACGTGATTCTCTATGATCAGCGCGAGAAAATAACGGAGCATCTTCTCAGTCACATCGAAGTCCGCGATTACGCCGTCCTTCATGGGGCGCACAGCGATCACGTTGTCAGGAGTCCGGCCCAGCATGCGCTTGGCCTCAAGGCCAACGCCCTTGATCTTCTTGGTCTCGCGATCGAGCGCGACGACGGACGGCTCATTGAGCACGATCCCTTCGCCCTTGACGTAAACAAGAGTGTTCGCGGTGCCCAGGTCCACGGCGATACCTGTCGCCGGGAAGAAAGACCCACCTTTGAAAAACGGCCAACGCATGCGTGCTTCCTGCGGATTACGTAAAGTGGTGCCGGACTAGTTGAGGAACGAGTCCGGATCGGATAGCGGCATTCCCAAAGATTCGGCGACACCGGCATAGGTCACCTTGCCCTCGACGATATTGAGGCCCATTCGCAACGCGGCGTTGGCCCGAAGCGCCTTCTTCCACCCATTGTTGGCGAGCAAGAGTGCGTAGGGGAGCGTGGCGTTGGTGAGTGCCAGTGTGGACGTGCGCGGTACGCCGCCTGGCATGTTGGCGACGGCATAATGGATCACGCCGTCAACGACGTACGTCGGGTCCTCATGCGTCGTCGCATGACTCGTCTCGAAACAGCCGCCCTGATCGATCGCGACATCCACGATCACTGAGCCCTGCTGCATGGTCTTGAGATCTTCGCGGCGCACGAGCTTAGGCGCCTTCGCACCGGGGATCAGAACGCCACCGACCACGAGGTCCGCGGTATGAATCTGCTCGAGGATATTGTGCCGATTGGAATAAATCAGCGTGACGTTTGCCGGCATAACATCCGAAAGATACCGGAGGCGTTCCAGTGAGACGTCGAGCACAGTAACATCGGCGCCGAGTCCCGCGGCCATCTTGGCTGCGTTGACACCCACGACACCACCGCCGATGATTACGACCTTCGCACGGGCAACGCCTGGAACGCCGCCCAGGAGCACGCCGCGGCCTCCGTACAGCTTTTCGAGGTACTTGGCGCCTTCCTGAACCGCCATACGTCCCGCAACTTCGGACATGGGCGTCAGGAGGGGCAACTCGCGATCCGGAAGCTCGACGGTCTCATAAGCGATGCAGATCGCACCGCTGTCCTGGTGCGCTTTGGTCAGCTTTTGATCAGCGGCAAAATGGAAATACGTGAAGATGACCTGACCCTTTCGCATACGCGGCCACTCGACCGCTATCGGTTCCTTCACCTTCATGATCATGTCCGCCTCGCGCCACACCGCATCGGCGTCGGCGCCAATGGTCGCGCCGACCGCAGTGTAATCGCCGTCACGGAAGCCGCTGCCTTCTCCGGCTCCCTTCTCCATCATCACCGAGTGACCAGCTGCGACGAGAGCTTCAGCACCGGCAGGTACCAGTGCAACACGGTTCTCATTGGTCTTGATTTCCTTCGGGACTCCGATCTTCATGGCCGTAATCAAAGAATTGTTAGAGGTGCAGGTCCAAGACTGACCACTGTCTGTTGGGATGGCGCGAAATACGCCGCACAAGTTTCAGAAATCGTCTGACCGTCAATCGCATCCACGAGCGAGAGCATCTCGTCAACCGATCGAAATGGCTCGCCATACAGCTCAAGGCCGGCAGCGCGATACATCCTTGCGCCGGGAGTCTCAAGCGAAAGTGTAATCTGTCCCTTCAACTGCTGCTTGCCGGCGGCCAGTTCCTCCGCCGGAATGCCGCCTTCGGCAACGCGTCCCAGTTCTGCAAGCACGGCACTGGCGGCCTCGTTCGCGGAATCCGGTGACGTTCCAACATACACCCCGTGCATGCCCGCACGCGAGTAGAACGACGAGAACGTGTGAACTGCATACGCCAGTCCAAGCTCCTCTCTCACGTGCTGGAAGAGGCGCGAGCTCATTCCACCGCCCAGGAGCATGCTCACAAGGCAGAACGCGTATCGACGCGGATCGCTGTGAGCCGGTGCCTCGCTGCCAAACACCAGCTGAGTCTGAGCACCAGGTCTCTCGACATGGCTGTACGAAGGTGCTTGAAAGGTAGCCGCTGGAGTCAGGAAGTCCGGGCGAGGTGTGCCGACCGCGTCGAGCCAGCCAGTCTCCGAAAGTATCGCTACAAGCTGGTCATGGTCCACCGAGCCAGCTGCCGCGACGACAATGTTGTCGGGGCGGTAAGCGGAGGCATGCAGTGACTTGAGGTCGTCGGTTGTGAATGAGGAAACCGTGTCGCGGTTGCCGAGGATCCGGAACCCGTACCCATTGCCTCCAAACAACCGCTCATTGTGAACTTCGAACACGAGATCGTCAGGTGTGTCGTCCACCATAGCAATCTCTTCAAGAACAACTTTCTTCTCAAGCTTGAGGTCCGACGCGCGAATACGAGGGTGAAACACAAGATCACCTATGACATCCGCGGCCTCGCGCAGATTATCGTCGAGGACCCGCGCCTGGAACGACGTGTGCTCGCGTGCGGTGTACGCGTCGAGCGAGCCGCCGAGCGTTTCGAGAGCGAGGCTTATTTCTTTCGCGCTTCGGGCTTCCGTGCCCTTGAACACCATGTGCTCGAGCATGTGCGAGAGGCCCATCTTCTCGGCTTGCTCATGCAGCGTTGCGGCGCGAACCCAGGCCCCGAACGCAACCGACCGCACTCCCGGAACATTGTCCGAGAGCACGGTCAGGCCGTTCGGGAGAACCGTCCGCTGGACGTCCGCCCCGGTAACGTTAATCCCTGCGCCCACGCCCACTGCTGCGTGGCCGGCGCGGACGCTCGCTGCGTTCGCTGGCTTCATGCTGTTCGCCGCTGCCTTCACTGGATCCGGCATCTCCATGCGAAGATGCTTCACTCGACGATCCGCCTTCCGGCGCTTCCTCGAGTGCCTTCATCGAAAGCCTCAACCGGCCGCGCTCGTCGCGGTCAAGAACCTTGACCCGAACACGATCGCCCTTTTTGACGACGTCTTCTGTCTTCTCCGTGCGGCCGTGCTTCAGCTCGGAGATGTGCACGAGTCCTTCAGTGCCGGGCATGATCTCTACGAAGGCACCAAACGCTGTGGTGCTCTTTACGGTTCCTTCGTAGGTCGCTCCAATTTCCGGCTCGGCAGTGATGGCCTTGACCATCTGTCGCGCGCGCTCCATGGCCTCGCCGCCGACGGCGGCTATGGTCACGAGACCGCTATCATCGACGCTGATCTCAGCTCCAGTCTCTTCCTGGATCCCGCGGATCGTCTTGCCCTTCGGTCCAATCAGTTCACCGATCTTTTCCGGATTGATCGAAACGGTAATAATGCGAGGAGCATACTCGGAGAGATCCGGACGCGGCGCCGATAGCGCCTTGTTCATCTCGCCAAGTATGTGGAGGCGGCCCGCCTTTGCCTGTACCATCGCTTCCTGCATGATCTTGAGGTCGAGTCCCTGGATCTTGATGTCCATCTGGATCGACGTGATTCCCTTCTCTGTTCCAGCGACCTTGAAATCCATGTCGCCGAGGTGATCCTCGGTACCAAGGATCTCGGTGAGAATCGCATAGCGCTTTCCTTCCTTGATGAGACCCATCGCGACGCCAGCAACTGGCGACCGGATCGGGACGCCAGCGTCGAACAACGACAGCGATCCACCGCACACCGTCGCCATCGAGGACGAACCGTTGGACTCGAGCACGTCCGAAACGATGCGGATCGTGTACGGGAATTCATCGAATGGCGGAAGCACTGCGTGCAGCGCGCGCTCGGCGAGATTACCGTGTCCAATCTCGCGGCGACTCGTGCCGCGAATCGGGCGAACCTCACCGGTCGAGAATGGCGGGAAGTTGTAGTGCAACATGAACGACTTGGTCGTCTCTCCCGATGAATCGATCGAGTCGAGCCGTTGGACATCATTTGCAGTACCGAGCGTAACCGAGACAAGTGCCTGCGTCTGGCCGCGCGTGAACAACGCGGAACCGTGTGCGCGTGGTAGCACATGCGTGTCGATAGTGATCTGGCGAACTTCCGTCGTCGTGCGCCCATCGACGCGATGCTTTGTGTCGAGCACCTGTGAACGAAGCGCGTTGTATTCGAGGTCGCCGACGAGGTTGGAGATATCCTTCGAATTGTCTGGGAAGTCCACAAGTAGCTGATCAACCGCCGCTTTCTTGACAGCTTCGACCGCTTCGATGCGCGAATGCTTGTCGGCCTGGTTGATCGCTTCAGCGATCTTGCCTTGTGCGAGCTTGTTGGCCGCCTTGGTGAGCGCAGCCGGAACTTCAGGCTTCGTCCAGGTCATTTTTGGCTGGCGAGTATCAGCGAGCAGTTCTTCCTGCATCGCGATGAGCTCCTTGATGCCCTTGTGACCGACGGTGATGGCGCCGAGGATGTCGTCTTCACCGACTTCGATGGCGCCGCCTTCGACCATGACGATCGAGTCTTCCGAGCCCGCGACGACGATATCCATCTCGCTGTGCTGCAACTGGAGGAACGTGGGGTTGAGCACCCACTTCTCCTGGACGCGGCCAACGCGAACCG
>JBDTAB010000039.1:0-18864 GCA_039924865.1 Gemmatimonadaceae bacterium
GGCATGACTCCGCGACGCTCGACCTGCGTCCTATGCAGCAGCTCGCGACAAACGCCGATTCCGAGCACCGGGCTTCGCGAGCACCGAATACCGTGACAGGGCGAACATAATCGCGGCAGCGAGCATCGCGAGGCACGCGAGAATCAGAAATGCATCGCTCGTTCCTCCGGTTCTGTCGCGGATCCAGCCCGTTGCATAGGGGCCGACAAATCCGCCGAGGCTGCCGATGGCGTTCACCAGCGCGATTCCTGCCGCCGCCGCTGTTCCACCCAGCAGCATTGATGGAATGCACCAGAAGGGCGCCAGGAACGCTATCGTCCCGATCGATACCAGCGCGAGTCCGCAGATGCGTGCGATGGGAGTTGGGAAGAGCGCGGCTCCAGCGTATCCGATCGCGGTGATGAGTGCGCACGCCATCACGTGCAGCGCGCGATCTCCCGTGCGATCCGAGCTCACTCCGACGATCAGTAGCGATGCGGTCGAAAGCAGCGCGATAATTCCGACCACGACGCCGGTTTCGAACTCGCTGCCGCCGAGGATTTCATGGATAAGCGTTGGCGCCCAGAACAGGTAAACGAATCCGAGGCAGAAGAAAAGGAAGTACGCCGTGATGAGGAGCCACAGTGGTTTCTGCATGAGCGTACGAAACATCGACGCACCTTCTGATACCGCAACTCCGTCCTGATCATGCATAAGCCTAGCTGTAAGCCACGCGCACTGTTCGCTGGACAACCAGCGAGCCTGCGACGGGTTATCCGGTAGTGATACGAGGACCAGGATTCCGAGCAGAATGGCAGGAACGCCCTCGAGAAGAAAGAGCCACTGCCATCCCGCCATCTGAAATATGCCGTCCATGCCCAGCAGCGCGCCGCCCAGTGGGCCCCCGATAACGGCGGAGAACGGCGCCGCGATCATGAACCACGACGTGGCACGCGCGCGCGCAGCGTCCGGAAACCACTGCCCGAGGTAGTAAATGATCCCCGGCAGAAAGCCCGCCTCCGCTACTCCAAGTAGAAAACGCAGCGCGTAGAAGTGGAGCGGTGTGCGAACGAACATCATCGCGGAGGCGATGAGTCCCCAACTGATCATGATCCGCGCAATCCAGGTGCTTGCCCCGACGCGCACGAGGATGATGTTGCTCGGAACTTCAAAGATTGCGTAACCAACAAAGAAGATTCCTACACCCAGTCCGTATGCGCTGGAGCTGAAATGCAGATCGCGGTTCATCTGCAACGCCGCCATCGCAACGTTTGTGCGGTCCAGAAAATTACAGACGTACAGGACAAAGACCAGCGGAAGTATCCTGACGCTTACTCGGCGCATTGTAGCGCGTGCGAACTTGTCGTCGCCTTGCAACGACGCGGAGCCTTGTGTCACGCGATGTATGTGTATGCGCGGAGCACACGGAGATGCGAATGGAACGAACCCGGGCTCATCCTCTGAATCCTGTGTTCTCTGTTGGAAGAGAACGAATATACCCTCGTTCGGACGCCGGGTGACACGGGCCACCGACCGGCGGTATCCAGCCCGTCAGGCGCGATTCCGGAGGTGCGCGCGGCGGCCGATCACGTCGCCGGCCACGCGCCGAGCAACCGACGTACTACTATCAGCTCCCCGACGTGGTACGCCATGTGATCTGTCGCAACAAGAATAGTGCGCAGGTAAGTCTGGTCATCGCCCCACGGAATCTTCGCTGTAAGATCGAGTGCGGGATCCGTGGCGATGGCTTTGAGCTCCGCGTTACCGCGTCGCACGGCTGCAATGCTGTTGTTCCAAGCGTGTGAGTCCCGCGGCGCCGGTTCGGACGGCCAGTAATCATCCGGCCATTTTGGCGTCTTGTACGATTTGTCGCGCATGAAAGCGACGATGTCCGCCTGCGCGATGCGGATGTGTTCCACCAGTTCCCAGATAGAGTGCGGAAAGTGTTCCGGGCGGCGTCCGCGGAGTTCTGCGCTCAGCCCATCGACAGCGTCGTCGAAGGTCGCGTGGGACTGTTTCCAGTCAACCGAAGTGGCGACGATGGCTCGCCAGGGAGCGGGTTTGGTGTCTGCTGCCATGTGAAGCCTCGGAAAGATCACGTGTTTAGTGAAATATCGCGATTAAGGGGACAAATTGTGCCGTTTTGCACGATTTCATGGGGCCACATACGTTGGTGAAACGGTACAATGAGCGGGACCTCATTCCGCCGCCGACGGGCGGCCGGCGTGGCATGCCGATTGCCCCTCTAATCATCTGTTACGACAGCCCACCCAACAGGGAGCATGTTACGTGTTGACACCCGACGAACTGCAAAAACTGCAACGTGAACTCGCTGACACCAAAGTTCTCAGCGTGTACCTGGACACCGGCGCTACCGACCCGGCTATGCGTGAGGCATGGCGCCCTGCACTGCACAATGCAATTCGCGAAGCGCGAACCCACATCGAAGATGAAGGCGAGCGCGCGGAGTTCGATCGCGCCGCTGAGTTTCTTCGTGAACCGGAGCCGTCGCCAGGTGGAACATGGGGCTCCCACGGTTGGGTCGCATTTGCCGCGGCCGATGGACCGCGTTACGTCGGTGATCTCCCCGTCACGCCTGGGACGCACGCGACGTGGCGCAATGGACCAGTGGTCTCGCCGTATCTGCGCGCGCTCAAACAGTTGCGTCCGGTGCTTGTCGCGCTCGTCGAGTCCGGCTCTGCTCGGCTCTTTCGCTACGCTGTTGGCAAACTGGAAAGCATCGAAGAACTGACGGCGCCGGGTATTGATACGGAACGCTCAGGACGACCGTCGATTCCATCGATCCAGGGGACTTCCGCTCCAGCGCCCCGGGGTACGACCGGTTCCGATGCAGTCAGCAGGCGGCGTCGCGACGCATTCGAGCGACTCACGACATCGCTCGGGGAGCGACTCCAGCAGTTGGGCCATGGTGATAGCTGGATCCTGATCGGCGGTACGCGAGAGTGGGCCATGCTTGCGGGCGATGCACTGGGTCGGCAGTTCGCGCAACGCATGCTCGTATCGACGACGCTCGCGCACGATGCCAGCGAGACCGAGATCTCTGACGCCGCGAAGCACGCCGCATCCGAACTGCGCGCCACGCAGGGGCTCATGCTCGTCGATCAACTTGTGGAGCAGGGCGGGGCACATGCCCGTGCAGCGGTCGGCATTCCGGCTACGCAGCGAGCACTTCGCGAGAACGCAGTGGACACACTGCTCGTCACGCCGAAATTCATCGGCAGCCACGAGCGCGAGGTCGAGGATTTCGTTCGCGCGTCGATGGCGATCGGCGCCGATGTCGAGGTGCCGTCGGGGAAAGCCGCCGAGCAGCTGGACAAAATCGCGGATGGCATCGCGGCGCGGTTGCGGTTTCCGATTGACGAATTGCCGGATATTCCCGAAGGCGACGAAGCGCGCGCGTGATCGCCTGATTACACTGCGGCTCTTGTCGCGGTTCTAACATTCCATTCCTGCGCGACGTTCGCGCAACTACCGGAGCTACCATGCGAGTAGTTGACCTGATGCAGACTAAAGTGCGCTCGATCACGGCCGACGCGCCGATCTCCGAGCTCGTGCACGCCCTGGCCGACGCGCGCGTCTCGGGGCTTCCCGTTGTGGACAATCATGAGCACGTGATCGGTGTCGTGTCGGCAGGTGATGTGTTGCGCGCGGCGGCTGGAACCAATGAAGACTGGGAGAAGCCGCTACCAGTGAGCAACGAAACCGTCGGCGACATAATGTCGATGACGCCGTATACGATCGCGCCCGACGCCGAGGCAAGAGAGGCGGCGAAGCAAATGCTGTACGCGGATGTGCGGAGATTGTTCGTGGAGGACGGCGGGCGCTTGGTCGGAGTTATTTCGCAGACCGATATCGCGCAGGCTGTGGGGACAGGGCGGTTGTAGCGCCCGCCAACACCCGCTCCGCGAGCCCGGATGCACGCGTGGTGCTGCGATGTACTGCAGCCTCGATGGCCGCCACGCTTCCAACGATCCGTACTGATTCACGGGCGCGCGTCACAGCCGTGTACAGCAGCTCGCGCGTGAGCACGGCTGCGTCGTCACCTGGAAGGATGAGCAGCACATGTGCGAATTCAGATCCTTGCGACTTGTGCACGGTCATCGCCCACGCGGTCTCGTGCTCCGGGAGTCGGGCAGGTGAAACGCTGCGCACACCGCCCGCGCTGTCAGGGAAGTACACGAGCCTCCGACCGTCTCCCGCTGTGAACGTCACCCCAACGTCACCGTTGAAGAGGCCGTTCGCGGGATCGTTCGCGGTGATGAGCACGGGGCGGCCATCGTACCAGCGCGCGCGTGTTGGTACGCCGCGTTCGCGGAGCCACCACTCGATCGCCTGATTCAGACCGGTGACTCCGTGCGGTCCATCGCGCACGACGCATAACACACGGAACCCGCCGAGCGCGCGCAAGGCATCGTTCGGCGTGCTCGCGCTCAGATAGCGTTCGATCGACGGGAGTATCGGTGCGAGCAGGGCGTCCAGCGACTCGACGTAATCGCATCGAGAAATGTCGCCATGTGCACCATCATCCAGCACCGCGATCGCTTTGCCCGCATCACCGGACTGCACCGCGTCAGCAAGCGCGCCGATTCCGGGGTGCGCTTCAAATCTGTATGACCGCCGCAGTCGCACGACAGCATCCCTGAGCGGTATCACGGCCGCACTCGAAGGAATGTGTTCACCGGAAAGCTTCGTATACAACGATGCGAGTGCAACGCCGTGCGTGTCGCCACATATATCAGCTGCGTGACAGAGATCGCCAAGCACGTAGCCGGTATCCACGCTCGCAAGCTGATCGGGATCGCCGAGGAGGATAATGCGTGCACCGGGGCGGAGTGCGGCGAAGAGCGCATCCATCATCAGCAGATCAACCATCGACGCTTCGTCCACGACGATCACATCGTCGGCGAGCGGATTACCGGCGTTACGTGCGTAGCAATCGTCCCACGGCTGGTAACCGAGCAGGCGATGCAGCGTCCGTCCCTCGCGCGGAAGCCGGTCGCGAATCGCATCGTCGATCTCGAGTGTTGTAGCGCTATTCGTGATCGACTCGGCGAGACGGGCCGCGGCCTTGCCGGTGGGAGCCGCGATGGCGATCCGGAGCGCAGGCTCTCGCTGTAGCAGTAGCGCGAGAATCCTGGCCGCGGTCGTCGTCTTGCCCGTGCCGGGACCGCCCGTGATGATGCTGAGCCGATGTCCGATCGCACTCGCCGCGGCGACCGCCTGCCAGTCGGTGCCCGCTTCACCTGTACGCGGAAAGAGCGTGCGAAAGAGCGACACGGTTGCGGCGGTCGGGCCATCTTGCGCGCCGCTAGCGTCGATCCGTGTACGCACGGCGCGCGCGAGCCGCTGCTCGGCGGCGTGGTATCTATATAGGTATAGGCGCGTCCCTTCAAGGACCAGCGCCGAGGGCTGCGCCCCGTCTCCACAGAGCGCGCTGCGCTCGAAGATGGAACGACATGTGTCGAAGTTCGGAAGCGTCGCCCGGTCGTCGTGCGCGCCCCAGGGGCTCGCACCAGCGAGTGCGGCGAGATCAATGCAGCTGTGACCGCGTGTCCGCTCGGCACTCAAGAGCGCGCCCGCAATTCCAACGGTGTCTCGTTCGTCAGGCGTCAGCGACATCGTGAGATGTCGAACCAGGAACCCGCCGAACTGGGCGTCGATGGGCGCGAGTACACCATGCTCGGCGAGTACATCAAGTTGCTTCATGCCACGCCCTTCAATTCTGCCGGGGCAGCCGGGCGAGTCATGAGTGCGTCGAGCGCGTTGATCAGCGACTCCGCGGGCCGGTCCGCGAACCAGCCGCGTTCTGTCCCGTCTATGCCACGCAGGAAGGCGTAGTACACGCCGCCCATGTGAGTCTCGTACGTGTAGCCGGGTACGCGTGCGCGCAGAAAACGATGAAGAGCGGTTACGTACAGGTGGTACTGCAATACGTAATGAGTGGTGAACATCTCGTGCTCGAGTGCAGCAGGCTCGTACTGTGCGGGATTGCTACCGAGGTGATTCGACTTCCAGTCCGCAACGTACCACTTGCCCTCGTGCACGAAGGCAAGATCGATGACGCCGGTGAGAAAGCCGTGCGTCCGCTCAGGTGCGATCCGTTTGAGCGCAGTTGCATAGCGTTGTGCAACGTCGCCGCCATTCGTGGCGAACAGGCGCGCGAGCGTATCACGTTCAATGACGCCGAGTGGAAGGTCGAAAGTCCACTCGCGAAGCGTGACCGCGCGCGTAACGTCACGTAGTGCGAAGTACGCGTGCGGGAGCGTGGACTCGAGCACGCGTTTGGCCATGTTGGCGACCGCGGCTACGCGAGCGTCACCGGGGCTTTCGATCATGCGCTCACGCTCAAGGATCTCGACGGCCAGCGCTCGAACGTCATTTTCGGGAGCGTCGAAGTCCACTCTCTCAAAGAGTTCGTGCAACGCGATACCGGGAGCTCGTCCCGCCGGAAAAGCGAGGAAGTCATCGCGCTGCAGTACCGGCGCTTCCGCTCCAGCCAACCATCCCCGCGCGTAGCTGGCGTCACTTACATCGCGGCCGTCCTCGACGTGGCGGTCCGCACCGTGGTGCGATGCCGTGAGCGACGTGAAGCTCGCGACGCGCCACGAGTCGAGTTGGGTCGAGGATGGGATTTCCGGGCGCGGTTTCGGATCGGAGAGTGACGCCGACACTCCATGCCATGGTTGGATCGACGTGTCGGTGGCGTCGAGGATCTCCAATGACATCGCGCCGTCGCTCGCGTCAACGAGATCGTGCAGCGTCTGGTCCCACGAACCGAACGACTGCTCCATCGCGGTCGCGACCGCTTCCGTCACGTGAGCAGCGTCACCCTCAATTCCTTGAGGTCGCAGCAAGTAGCCGAGCGCAGTGTTCCAGGAGGAGGCTGCGGTCTTGCCATTCTTGACCGGCCCCCAACCGACGTAGCAGCGATACTTTGCCCGTGTGAGTGCGACGTACACCAGGCGCAAATCTTCCGCCAGACGCTCCGCTTCAGCGAGGCGGCCGCGTTCCACGCGCTTCGGTGAGCCATGGTCGAAAACGACAGTGTGATCGCCGTCGTGCACGAGCACCGGCTCGTCGGGCTTCGCCCGCCTGCACGCCCACAGTCCGGGGCAGAAGACTACATCGTATTCGAGCCCCTTGCTCTTGTGGATCGTAAGGATCTGCACCGCGTCCGCATCGCTCTCCAGACGTAGCTCAGTGCGCTCCGCGTTTTCCGTGTGCATGACGCGCGCACGTGCAATCCGCAGGAGCAGCCCCTCGGGCGACAGGCGCTCTTCGACGCTCACTGTGTGCAGCAGTTCAACGGCCTGACGCAGGTTGGTGAGTCGGCGTTCGCCGTCTTTGTTCGAAAGCAGACGTTCGACAACGCCATAGCGCGCGATGAAGCTCTCCGCCATCCGGAGGAAGCCACGTTGTACCCAGGTTTCGCGGAGCGCGACGAGGTCATCGACGAGCATCTGCCACTCATGCTCACCCTCCGTGCGTGACAGAGCAAAGATCTCGGTTGCGCTCTTCCCCCACATTTCGGTAGCGAGCGCCGCGCGAACCGCGCGCCCATCCTGTGGTTTGAGGACCGCCGTGAGGACCCGCTCGAGTTCGTGTACCTCATTTGAGTGGAGAATGTCGCCGAGCTTCGCGACAACGCAGGGGACGCCAGCTTCGCCGAGTGTGCGGTGGACCGCCGTCGCCTCGAACGAGTCGCGAACCAGCACTGCGACACTCCGCGGCTGCATGCCGGCGCCGCCGTCATCCACGCGAGTGAGAAGTCGCACGCATTCGCGTGCCATTGCACGGTGGAACCGCTGGGTCGCTTTCCCCTTGGTTAGAGCCGCGGTACCATCCGGAGGCGCGTACCACCAGTGCAGTGCGCTGAACTTGTCGTCCGCAAGCGGCCCTGTATTCGGCCGAGCAGCGTTTGCTGGAAGGAATTTGATCCAGTCATACAGAAACGCATCGGGTTGCCGAGTGAATAGCGCGTTCACTGCAGCGACCATCCTGGGCGTACTGCGCCAGTTCTCTGTGAGCGTGTAAGCGCTGTCCGCCGCTTGTGCGGCGTCACGATAAGCGAAGATATCCGCGCCGCGAAACGCGAAGATCGCCTGCTTCGGATCGCCGACCAGGAAGAGCGGGCGCTTGGCGAAGGCGATCGAGAAGACTGGGAACTGGTACGCGTCGGTATCCTGAAACTCGTCGATGAGCGCCGCGTCGTAGCGTCGGTGTATCGCCGTCGCTAACAACCCGTCCGGGCCGTGCGTCACAAGCTCGTCACGCAGCTTTCTCAACAGGTCATTGAAATCGAGCTGGTGCCGGCGAGTCTTCTCGATTTCGAACTGACGCGCGACGGTGCGTACGCATGACACTCGCAGCGCACGCTGTACACGCTCGACGGCGGCGATGAGCACGTCGCATGCGGCGACGAACGGCTCGTGCGGTACTTGCTCGTACTTGTCTGCGGGCCGCTTGAATATCCCCGTTTCCTTGTGCCGGATCGCATCGGTCGTGCACGCGCTCACGAAACGCATGCCAGCGAGGAAGTCACCGTTACAGAGTGCCGTTGCGCACGCGAATAGTCGTTCCCGGTGGGACTTCTGCGAGAGCACAGCATTCGCTAGCCATTTGTACTGTGTGAGGAATGTCTCCGCGCGTGCAGGATCCCAGGCTGTATGGAAACTGGCGACCGCCTGGTTGAAAGCACTCAACGCGTCATCGATAGATTCATCCGGCTCGATACGCGTGTCTGGCCAGCGTTGACATTTCTTCATGTCGTTCACGAACGCATCGTGACACCAGTCACTGGCGACGACCAGTGCGGCCAGCGTGGGGTTCTCATATACGGTGCGACGCCACCAGTCCTGCGTCACTCGTTCTATCCATAGCGCATCATTCTCGATGAAGTCCGCATCGAACGGTGTCCCGCTTTCGAGCGCACTCTCGTCCAGCACACGCTTGCAGAAGCCGTGGATCGTGAAGATCGCGAGCGTATCCATCTCCGACAGCGCATGTCGGAGACGGCCGATGGCGTCCACATCCTCTCCGTATTGCTCACGCAACGCGAAGAGATGGGCGTTCTGCTCAGTCTGCGTTGCCGTTCCCGCAAAGACGTCCACGGCTTCACGGAGCGCCGCGCGCACACGAGTGACCAGTTCGCTCGTGGCGGCGTTTGTAAACGTCACGACGAGAATATTGCCAATGCCGCGCACACGGTACTCGCCCGTCGCGTCCCGGTCGAGCAACAGTCGCAACGCGGTGAGTGTCAGCGAAAATGTCTTTCCCGTGCCTGCGCTTGCCTCGACCAGATAAATGCCGGGATCGAGTGGAACCGTTGCTGGCTCAAAAGGACTCGGCGTCGCATTAAGATTGCGAGTCGATGTGCGGCGATCGTACCGTGGCGCGCCTGACTCTGACAGCTCGGGCGCGGGAGGCCCTGCGCGGCGGTCAGGTGTGCTCACGCTGGACTCACCAGTGCTTCGTTGCGCATGCAGTCGAGAATCGGACTCCAGAGCGTTCGACTGTATCTGTCGAAGTCCTCCAATGCATCCTCAAGAGGATCGCGACCGCGCCAGCAGAGCGCGATGTGCGCATCGCTCTGATCACCGAGTTGCATGTCCCCGAATTCGCTCGGCGCGTACGCACTTCGCGCCATCTCCAGGGGAGTCTTCGTCGCTCTCGTGCCCTTCGCCTGCGCGACAATACGGTCGACATAGCTCCAGCTTGCGTTCTCGAATACCGGGAGCGGTGCGCGTAACGCGGCGCGGTATCCCGAGACTAGCTCATCGAGGAGCGCCATCGGATCTTTCACGCAAGGGAGGCATGTCTTTCCGTCGAGTGCGTAGACGGTCGTCTCCATCCCGACGCGCGACGCGCACAGTACGAGATGCGTGATCCATGCGCGGATCAGATCCTTCGGCTTGCGCTTCGCCGGTCGCACGTCCGTCCGCCCGTCCTTGGTGAGGCGATCGATGCGTCCTGTGATCCGCCACGACGGGCCGTCGACTGCCACAATCTCAGGCTCGAGGAAATGCGTCTGGCCTACGGCGTCGAGAAAACCCTGCAGTTCCGCATCTACCCGGTCGAACCATAGTGCGCCCAGGTCACCGGACGGTAGGTCGCCGAGCAGTGTTGCGCGCGAACGTTCGTGTTGAATAGATCGCTGGCCGGCGAGATGTCGTCGCACAATCTCGTCCTGGAGCTTGTAACTGTCGAGCCTGTTCACCGTCATCGGCTCGCAGTCGAGCGACTCCTCGTCGTCACCGTCGATGCGGAGCCCGAGCACGTTTTTGCAGAAGAATGCGCTCGGATTGACCCAGCAGTTGATGAGATTCGTGAGTTGGATATCGACGCGGTCGGTCGGTGCGTCATCCGCCGGAACTGCTTGCGTTACGAATGGCGCGATCGTGTTGCGATCGGCCAGCATGATCGCGGTCGCACGCGCGTTGACGCGCGAGAAGCTGAATAATCGCGCATCGTTGTTTGCACCGTAATAGGCCGGACTGAACGGCTGCAGGCGGTGCTGCACTGTAATGGCATCGCGCGCCGGTCGCGCCGCATCCGACGGGTGCGTGAAGCTCGCATCCACGATGTCGAGCAGCTCTGCCAATGCCACCGAGGCCGCGCGCTCGGTGTTGTCGCGCGCCGAGCGGCCGACGTAACTCAGGATGAGTCGATCTGTAGCGGCGAGGATCGTGTCGAGAAACAGTTGCCGGTCGTCTCGGCGGCGATCCTGATCACCCGGTCGGCGCTCCACGCTGAGCAGATCGTACGCGGCTCTGTGGCTGCTGCGCGGGAACGATTCGTTGTCGAGGCCGAGCACCGCGATTACGCGAAACGGAATTGCGCGCATTGGCTTGAGCGCGGCGATCACCATGCCGCCGGTGAGAAAGCCGCCGGTCATCATCTCGTCCGATAGTGACCGCTCTATCCAGTCATGCGCGACACCAAGGTCTACCGTTCGATGGTACGCGCCATCGCGCTCGGCGTCGCCCAGCGTGTCGATCGCGCCGAGCAGCGTCGTCATCGCTCGGTCCTCGTCGTCACCTTCCGGCTCGAGCATCGCGATAACGGCATCGCGCAGCGTTGATCGCCATTCGGAGAGCGTGCGCGGAGTGCGCCAGTTGTCCAGCGTGTCGAAGAGCCGATCGAGCCACTGTGCGAAGGTGCCAAGCGTCGCCGGATCGCCCACGGTGTCGCCCGCGTGTGGAAGGACGCCCGCGATAACATCATCAGCGCGTCCCGTCGCGTAGCCCATCAGGAGCCGATCGATCCCGGCGCGCCATGTGTTGGTGTCGATGGCGGGAAGATCGAAGTCGTTCTTTCGCATGGCGCCATCGCGCCCCCATCGGATACGCGTTTCGTCGATCCAGCGCAGAATCGTCTGCGCTCCGCTGTCCGAGATTCCAGCCGCGCGCCGTACTGCCTCCACGTCCAGCAGTTCCACGATTTCGGGTACCGTCCAGCGGGCACCGGTCAATTGCAGGATACGCAGCATCGCCGCGGTGAGCGACGACTCGTGCGCGATGGGGCGATCGGCCACGCGATGCGGGATGCGCGGGAGATCAGGCTCGCCGACATCGAACACCGCTTCCACGAGGGGAGCGTAGATCGTCGTGTCGGGAACGAGTACCAGAACGTCGTGCGGACGCAGCGTCGGATCGGCGGCGAAGGCCGCGAAGATCTGGTCGCGAAGCACCTCCATCTCGCGCATCGGCGAGTGGCAGATGTGCACCGTGAGCGAGTCGTCTGTGGCGTCCAGCGCGATCGGTGGCAGCATGCCCGGTTCGCGTCCGCGCACCACGCTGGCTCGGACGTCGTCACGGAGTTGGCCGAGGCAGGTCGTTCGGGTGGAGCTCGGCGTCGGGTGCTCCTCGAGAGTGAGATCGGTGCCCAGGAGCGAGATCAGTTCGCGGACGTTGTCGCCGAAAGCGGCGAAGAGCGGGTTGGCTGGGGTGTCGTCGGCCCAGCTTGCGCGCGGTGGCGCTAGTACGTAAACCTGGACCGGGATGAACTTCGCGATCCCTTGCAGCAGTCGGACGATGTGCACCGGCAGGGAGCTCACTCCGAATACGGACACTCTGTGTGGTAGCCCCGGTGGGATGTCGCTGGACTCACTGAGTCGAGCGGCGGCGCGATCCATCCATCTGGAGAAAGTACCGTTTGGCGCGTTAGTGGCACATAGATGACGCCATAATGCGTGCTGCCAGCGCGCGTTAGTTGAAGCTGTCTCGGCGGCCTCGGTCTCCTCCCACAGCGCCAGAACGTCCGGACGGTACAGCTGGTAGTCGTCGAGGCAGGCGGCCGCGCGACTGGCGAGGCCAAGTCGCTTGCGCGTATCGCCATCGCCCAGGAAGCGGTGGACCGCGACAAAATCAGGATTCTCTCCCGCTCCCTGCTCGAACAGATCGAGAATCCGCCAGGTCATCGCGTCGCGGGTGAAGCGCGGATCTGTGGATCCGTCATCACCGGTGAGGACCTTGGCGACGTCTCGGCAAAACTTCCCGGGGAATTTCACATCGAGCGATGCTGCGTAGCCATGTCGCGCCGCGAGCTCCTGCCGCACCCATCGGCGCATACCATAGTTGTGAACGACGATGACCTCATTCTCGAACGGGCCGAGCGGTGCCTGGCTCAGATCGAGCGCCAGGCGCTCGGCGAGGACTCCGGGCGAGTCGCTAGTGACGAGTGTGAGGTGGGACGGGGAGGGCATCGGGAGCGGCTTGGGCTACTAAGCGAGTAAACGTGTGGGTCGGGAGCCCTTTTGAACAGTCATGCCTGAGCCAACATCCGAATGAACTGCGCCAGGCGCTCCGCCTCGCCGGTGGTCAGATCCAACGGGATGTTCGACACGGTAACCACCTGACCCATGCGTACTGGAAACGCAGTCGAGTAACCATCGCCCCTTCCCGCCGTCGCTGGGAATGGAGTTCTGATTCCGGTTGCTTCCGCGTCTGCTTCCACGCGATCCGGCACTGTTGACTCCATCACGCGCCCGTTCGCCTGATCTCGCTTTCTCGCCGGGTTCGTCGCGCGCGTTTTGACGGTGAAATTAGCAGGATCATTCTTCCACTGTCCGTACATCTCAACGGCACGCTGTACTCGCCGATCGTACTCCTTGAGAGACTTCGGGCTGAACTCGCGAGCTCGTTTGTTGTTGAAGCGGCGAATCACTCCATCGAGATCGTCAAGCGGCAGATTCGTCTTTTCGGCATCGTCCAGGACCGCGAACACGTTCCGGGTAGCCACGCTCAGCGCCTGCGCCGTGGCCGCCGGCATGAGGCCTCGGCTGCCGGCGTGGTTCAGAAAATCCAGGATATCTTCGAGAGAGTGGCCGTTTTGCATATTAAATCCCTAAACGTTATATTACCCCTTGGCAGATAATATAACGTATTATGATACCATGTCCACACCAAAATATCCCCGTTCGGTACGCCAGGCCCTGCTTCGCGACCTGGAGACCTACCCGGTAGTCGCCCTCATGGGCGCGCGCCAGGTGGGGAAGAGCACTCTGGGGCGCGAGCTGGCCGAGGCGCGCGGGATGGCCTATCGAACTCTGGACGACCGGGATGTATTGAGACAGGCGAGGGAGGATCCCGAGGGGCTTCTCGACGACCTGAACGGCGCCGGCTTCATCGACGAGGCTCAGCGCGCACCAGAGATTTTCCTTGCGCTGAAAGCCATCGTCGATCGCGAACAGCGGGCCGGCCAGTACTTGTTGAGCGGATCCAACCAACCGGTAATGTCTGGCGCCGTCGGAGATTCCCTGCTCGGGCGAGCGGCGTATCGAACGCTACGGCCGCTGACACTGAGCGAACTTCGCCTGGATGAGACTCACGCGGGCTGGGACTTTCTCTTCGAGCAAAGCACGTCCCGTGTGATCGATGAGCTGGAACGGCGCGCGGATGCGAGCGGCAGTCTTGACTGGCGAGCGACCGTTGAGATGGGTGGCTTTCCGAGAGCGGTCGCGGCACCAGCAGACATGCGTCGGCGAATGCTGGATGACTATGTGGAAGTATTCGCGAACCGCGACATTCGCGAGCTGCTCGCGATCGAATCAGCCGACCGATTCGAGCAGTTCATGCGACTGGTTGCATCGCGCACGGGACAGGTATTGAACGTCAACGGTCTGTCCGGAGAGCTTGGCATTCCGGTCACAACAGTCCGGCGCTGGCTTGACGCGCTCAAGCGCAGCTTCCTGGTCGAATTGATACCCGCCTTCTCGCGGAATGCGGGACACCGTGTGACAAAAGCGCCCAAGCTCTTCATGACCGACGTCGCGCTCGCGCTTGCGGCCGCACGGGAGCCGGAACCCACTGGTTTTCATCTTGAAACTCTCGTCGCATCGGATCTGGCCGTGTGGCGAGATGGTTCCCTCAACTGCGCCGTGCATCACTGGCGGACTCAGTCGGGGCAGGAGGTTGATTTCATTGCTGAGCGCGACCGAAAGCTGCTACCGATTGAACTGAAGGCGTCGACGGGGGTCGGACTAGCCGACGCTCGTCATCTCAAAGTATTTCTTGGCGGGTATGATGCCGTTGTGCGTAGTCTCCTACTAAGCGCCGATCCCGTCATTCGGGAGCTGACTCCCAAGATCATTGCCGCGCCGTGGTGGGCTGTGCTCTAAGCGGGAACGGGCTCGACTTCGCGCTGACAGAACCTGCAAATCCGTGCCTTTGCAAGAATCTTCTCCGCGCAATACGGACATTCACGTTCATCGCGCGGCGCACAGCACGCGCGGACGATGTGCAGGCGTGAGCGACTGCGACTCGGTAGTCACGTACAGCCTTCGCTGAACAACCGAAACCGGTAGTTACGTATAACCTTCGCGGAACAACCAATTCGGTTCGCAACTTTGCGCGCGGTCTTGCGCGCGGTCTTGCGCACGGCCGCAATGAGAGAGAGATTCGCGGAAGGTCGACGTTGTCTGGTAACACTCATACCAACCGAGAGATAATCGCATGACTCGGCGCACCTCCGACTTTACCCTATCGCTGCTAGCCAGCATAGGCGCGTTCCTGTTGTCATGGCCGTTCTGGCGAGACTTTGAGTACTGGCCGGAATCGCGCGTGGCATGGTGGATTTATTTCGTGCTTGGCTTCGTGTTGTCGGTGTACGTGTTCTACGTATTCATCGGCAGCCTGCACACGATCTTTCTGCATGGTGCGCACGGTCATGGTGAGCATGAAGCCGCCGCCCCACCCGCGAACGACCCCGATACGGTCGTCAACAAGGAGCAACGTTCATGAGTTGCGAAACGGGCGACGAAATCTGCGACGAAAACTGCGACGGAAGTTGCGACGCGCCACGTCGGCGCGGTGCGCTGATCATGCTGGCTTTCATGGCAGTGATCTTCATTGCGCTATCGATTTTCTCGTTTCTGAAATCGCGCGGACAAACGACGCCGGACATGATCACCTACGGCAAGTACACGGCTGATGAGGGTAAGCATGTATTCCAGGCGTACAACTGCATGGGTTGCCACACCATGGTTGGAAACGGCGCCTACCTGGGCCCTGATCTTACCGGCGAATACAAACGTGTAGGACCTGCGTGGATCGCTGCGTTTCTGCCGTCGGCGGGAGGTTGGCCGACCGAGGGTGCTGTTCGCGCGCAACTACTGGATGCCGACCTGCAGCACGACGTCGGTACCGACTCGCTCGCTGCGTACCTCAAGAAATTCCCCGATGCGGGAGTACAAACCGAGCGACGCGGTGGCAAGACCAGCTTGATGCCGAACCTGCCGCTCACCAAGGACGAGATCGGCAAACTGATTGCCTATCTCAAGTATACGTCGGCCATGAACACAGAAGGTTGGCCGCCGAAGGTAGAAGTAGAAGGGCTCGCACATCGACTGCAGCTTGCGCATGGTACTGCCGTAAGCGCGATGGCTGCGCAAGCGGTTCTCGGATCCGCGACGCCAGGTTCACCGGCCGGTGCCGCGGCCGGTGCCGCGCTCGATCCCGCTGCGCAAGGTGAACAACTGGTGAAAGCCAACGGCTGCACGGCGTGTCACGCGACCGATGACAAGCGTGTGGTTGGTCCGGGCTGGGGTGGCCTGTACGACCACAAGGTCAAGCTTACTGATGGCAGTACGGTCGAAGCCGATGATGCGTATCTGAGCGAATCGATCCTTCATCCAAACGCGAAGATCGTGGCCGGCTATGCGCCCGGAGTAATGCCCGACTTCAGCAAGCTGCTCACACAGGATCAAGTCAACGCCATCGTGGCGTACCTCCACACATTGGAGAAGCACTGATGCAGAAGATCGAATATCAGACCCAACGGCTCAGCTTGCGTTTCTTCATGCTGATGCTGGTGCTGTTTCTGCTTCAGGTCATTGATGGCTTGATCCTGGCCGCGCAACAGGTGGACCCGACTGTCCTCCAGGGCGTGCTCAATTTCAATGTTGCCCGCGCCGAGCATCTCAATTTGGGCATCATGTGGATTGTGTCCGGCTTTATTGGCGCGATCCTGTTCGTTGGACCGTTGCTGTCCAAGCGCGACATGGTATCACCGTGGCTGATCAAGTTTTTGTTCTATGCACTGATCGTTATTGTGATGTGGAATTTCGGCACCCAATTTCTGGCGGAGCGAGGTATCGCTGGCTGGTGGTTGGGGCAGCCGTGGTTTCAGCAGGGGTTGGAGTATCTGGAGGCTGGACGGATTGCCGGTGTGTTGATCCTCGTCGGCTTCGCAATCTTCACGTACGTGGTACTGCGAACGTTCCCGCCGATGCGCGAGTGGAACGAGATACACTGGGGGCTCGGGATCGGCGTCACCATGCTGATGGTGATGTGGGTATTCGGCCTGTTTTACGTGTCGCGGCTGGACCTGCAGGAATACTTCCGCTGGTTTGTGGTGCACTACTGGGTCGAGGGCGTGTGGGAAGTCATCCACATCAGCCTGATCGGCATGTTCCTGGTGCTGATGTTCAAGGCCAGCATGAAGGACGTGGGCTTTGCGGTGTTCTGGGGCATCACGCTGGTATGGTTGTCCGGACTGATCGGCAATGCGCACCATTACTTCTGGATCGGTACGCCGGACTTCTGGCAGTTCTGGGGTTCGTTGTTCAGCGCACTGGAGCCACTGCCGCTGGTGTTCTGCTTCTGGCACATGTATCTGGATGCGCACACCAACAAGCGACCTTTGGAGAACGCGCCCGCGTTCTACTTCCTGCTTGGATCGACGGTGCTGGAACTGGTCGGCGCCGGCATCCTCGGTTTCGTGATGACGTTCGCGCTCACCAACGTGTGGTCGCACGGCACCTGGATCACCGCCGGCCATGCGCATCTTGCGCTGTTCGGCACGTTCGGCATGCTCGGCATTGCGGCTGCGTACTGGGCCATCCCGATCATGCGCAACGCGCCGAACTACGATCAACGTCTGGGCAAGCTCGGCTTCTGGTTGGTGTTCACCGGAATGCTGGGCATGGCGTTCTCGTTTTCGATTGGCGGCACGGTGCAAGTGTACGTCTATCGAATACTGGGGCTGGATTGGTTCGGCGGGGATGTCTCACCCGCGATGGGAATCTACAAATTGCTGATGCCGATGTTCGGTTTGATATTCGCGACCGGTGCCGGCATTATAGCGTACGACTTGATCACGCTGGGTCATCGGGTACGGGTTCCGGCTATCAGCGATCCGCGCGACGCGGCGCATGGCGGTTTCGCAATTTCACGTGTTGCAACTGGAATGCGGCGACCGCTCACCGGTTTCGAGTCAGGCATCTGGCTGATGGCGCTGTGGATTTTCGGACTCATGATCACGTTCAGCCTGCTCAGTTTCAATCTGGCGCGGGTGCGTGTGGATGGCGACGCAACGCTGCCTTATCTACTGGCTGGAGTCGGGTATTCGGGACTAATGCTGGCGACGCTCGGTTTCGTATGGAGATTCCTGGCGTCGATGGGAGCGCGACTGGAAGTGCCGGAAGATTTAGTGGTGACGAGTGCCGGAAGTTCGTCGCCGAGTGCAACGCTGCCTGCGTAAGTTCGAGGGACTGCTGGCTCGCGGGATTGGTTGGGATGGAGAAACACGAGAGGCTGCCGGTGGTACCGGCGGCCTCTCGTGTTTTGCGCATGGCGTTGGTCCACATGCGTTTGATGCGACGTCAACGTACAACCCTTTGAGCGATCACGGCGTCCAAGACTATGAATCAGTGCGTCACCGGTACGCTTCAACCTGGAGAAGAAATGATCGGCTCGAATCCAAAGCGGTTGTTTTTGTCCTTGGCCATTACGGCCATCTGCACCACCAGCGTCGCCGCGCAGTCGGTTGCGCCGGTGGCTGTAATCAGGTTCGAGCCGTATCAGGGTAATCCCGACTTGCCGACGGTACACGCGAGTGTGAACGGACACGACGGCGTGTTCGCGTTCGATTCGGGTGAAGGTGTGTCCATGATCACCCCGGATTTCGCGCACGCGATCGGTTGCAAGCCCTGGGGTCAAGTCACGGGCTTTCAGATGAATGGCGGACGGATCGACGCCCCACGGTGCGACGACGTCGCGTTCGAGGCAGCGGGCCAGCGCTTTGCCGTGCCGAGTGTGATTGTGTTCGACTTCATGAAGAAGTTCAAGCCGGATCAACCGCGGCTCCAGGGTTCGCTCGGCTTCGATCTCTTCGCGGGACGCGCGATCACGCTTCAGTTATCTGGGCAGCAGATCGTGATCGAGAGTGCTGCGAGTCTGGCAGCCCGCATTGCTAAGGGAACCGAAGTGCCAATTCGCATTGTGCGCGATGCGCAGGGTCTCGCGCTGACGGTGGATGTAGGTGTGCCGACGCCGGAGGGGATGGCGTGGATGGAACTGGACTCGGGCGGTGGAGAGTCGATCATCATAGGGAAACACATTGCGCCGCTGTTTAAACTCGATCCGG
>JBDTAB010000040.1:0-3885 GCA_039924865.1 Gemmatimonadaceae bacterium
GATCCAGCCTCTTCGGCGCGCAGCTCGCCGCAGAGTTGGGATTGCCGTATGCATTCGCATCGCATTTCATGCCCGAAGCGCTGATGCAGGCGCTCGAGCTGTATCGCGACAACTTCAGGCCGTCGGAACAACTCGATCGTCCATATGCGATGGCCGGCGTCAATGTAATGGCGGCTGATACAGACGCTGAAGCTCGGAAACTCTTTACCTCTGCGCAGCAACAGTTCACGAATCTGTTGCGCGGAACACCTGGACAGCTCGCGCCGCCAATCGACGACATCGAGGCATACTGGTCACCACTCGAAAAGACACACGTGTCTGCGCGGCTCGCGGTATCGTTCGTTGGCTCCTTCGACAGAGTCCAGAAAGATCTGGACGGATTTATCGACCGTACTGGAGTCGACGAAGTCATTGTCGCGTCGATGATCTACGACCATGGAGCGCGTGTCCACTCCTATGAGATTCTCGCGGACGTAATAGCGCAGAGATCCAACCAAAGGCTCTGATCCCCCTGCCTAGGTTGCCTGATTGACGCGGCAGCCTATTATTACCGCTGCTCCCGAGCGACAGACAATCGATACCGAGGGTGGAGATTGACCATGAGAGAGATCCCGGCGCGACTCGAACTCGCGCATGGCGCCGATACGTCCCGCTTCTCCTCATCGTTCCCTACATTGGCGTGCTCTGGATCTCGAGCTACACTTCCATCGCACCGGAAGTCTGGGGGATCCCGTTCTTTTATTGGTATCAGTTTCTCTGGATCGGGATCGGCGCTGTTGTCACGGTTGTAGTATACCTCGCTGAGAAAGCCGCGCCAGCAGCGACGGAGACAGCACAACAATCGTCGAGTAGCAAGTGAACGTCACCGCGCTTGTGGTGATGATAATTCTGTTCGCGATTGTTACCGGTCTCGGATTCGTATCCGCGCGCTGGCGCCGCGGCGACATGAACCTGTTGCACGAATGGGGTCTCGCGGGCGGTCGATTTGGAACTGCCGTGACCTGGTTTCTGCTCGGCGGCGACCTCTACACTGCGTACACATTCATCGCGGTCCCCGCGCTCGTATTCAGCGCCGGCGCGATTGGGTTCTTTGCGGTTCCGTACACCATCATGGTGTACCCTCTCGTCTTTCTTATCATGCCGCGCCTCTGGTCGGTGTCGCGAACGCATGGTTACGTCACGCCGGCTGACTTTGTGCGAGGCCGCTACGACAGCAGCACGCTTGCGCTCGCGATCGCAATATCCGGCATCCTCGCCACGATGCCATACATCGCGCTTCAGCTCGTGGGCATCCAGGTAGTCCTCGCCGCAGTTGGAATTGGCGGATCGGGGCTATTAGGTGAACTCCCGCTCGTCATAGCGTTTGTGATACTGGCCGCATACACATATTCGAGCGGCCTGCGCGCGCCAGCCATGATCGCGCTCGTGAAGGATGCTCTCATCTTCATTGTAGTCATCGCCGCGGTAATCATCATTCCGGCAAAACTTGGCGGCTACGGACGCATATTCGCCGCAGTGCCCAAGGAGAAACTGATACTTACCCCCGCGCAGTACGGGTCGTACGCTACTCTCGCACTCGGCTCCGCACTCGCGCTATTTCTATATCCGCACTCAATAACGGGAGTACTCAGCAGCGACGGACGGCGTGTGATCAAGCGGAACGCTGCGTTTCTTCCAGCCTACAGCTTTCTCCTGGGCCTCATCGCGTTACTTGGTTACATGGCGCTTGCAGCCGGAATAAAGCCGGATCCCATTTATGGCGCGCAGTCTGCGGTACCGGCACTGTTCAATGCCACGTTTCCACCGTGGTTCACGGGAGTCGCGTTCTCCGCGATTGCAATCGGTGCACTCGTACCCGCCGCAATCATGGCGATCGCCACCGCCAATCTCTTCACCCGCAATATCTACCGCGAGTACTTCAGGCCCAACGCCACACCGCACCAGGAAGCGCGCATGGCAAAGTTGGCATCGCTGGTGGTGAAGGTCGGCGCGCTGGCATTCATCGTATTTCTCCCAGATGCACGTCAGCAGGCGATCAACTTCCAGCTGTTGGGAGGAGTGTGGATACTGCAGACGTTTCCGACGATCGTGTTCGGCCTCTACACGCGGTGGTTCCACCGGTGGGCGTTGCTCATCGGCTGGGCGGTAGGAATGATAAGCGGGACAGCGATGGCGGCATCGCAACACTTTACCGCCATCTTCCCACTCAGCATCGCCGGATTCCACCTATCGGCGTATTCAGCTTTTTACGCGTTTCTCGCCAACGTCGCGGTGACTGTCGCACTGAGTTTAATCCTCAATGCAACAGGCGTTGCGCGCGGCGCCGACCATACACGTGCGAGCGATTACCTCGCTGACTTCAGCGCCCAATCCAGCGCATAATCCGCGACCTTCTCCCAGCCCGGCTGACCGATTGTCCAGTGCGTACGGTCGGGAAATTCGTGG
This sequence comes from Gemmatimonadaceae bacterium, assembly GCA_039924865.1. GTDB lineage: Bacteria > Gemmatimonadota > Gemmatimonadetes > Gemmatimonadales > Gemmatimonadaceae > Fen-1247. The sequence goes on from JBDTAB010000040.1 coordinate 2,446, forward strand.
AAGTCCGTTACAGCGCTGGACTTCTTGAAGAGCTTGTAATTCGCTTCTGTCACTGACACCGGTACGGTGTGGTCGTTACCACCAGCTATGAGCAGCAGTGGACCACGGTCGTCGTTGTGAAAATTCACCGTGGTCTCTGCGTGCGGATTGAAATTCGCGAGACTCGCCTGGAACAGCACATGATTCGGCCCGGGCACCGCATACCGCTCATAAATGGGCCTCGATTCGGCTTCCGTCAGATAGTTGGTGAAAGCATAGTTGAACTGTTCCGGCGTGAGCGCGACAGCGCGGTGCTGTTCGAACGGGTTCTTGAGCCCCGGAAGCGCAGATTTGAGCGCGGCGAATGGTAGAACAAGTATTCCTTTCACGGGCGCCGGATCAATTGCGACACCTGCTGCTCCAAGCCCACGGTCAAGCAGGATCTCCGTGATCAATCCACCGAATGAATGACCCATGATGATGGGCGGCCGTTCGACTTCCTTGACGATGCGTTCGTAGTAGTCCACGATGTCCGAGACGCCGAGCCCGGTGATCGTCGACGGATCACGCCGGAGCGCGTCGATGTCGCCCTCCATTCCCGGCCAGCTTCGCGCAATCACCTTGAAGCCCTGATCCGTGTAGTGCTTGACCCAATGCTCCCAGCTCAATGCGGTGAGCCAGAGGCCGTTGATTAGTACTATAGTGTCCGGCCTTCCCTTATCTCGTGTACCAGCAGCCATCCGCTCTCCCGTTCCGGTTGGAAACCAATTACCTGCAGTTGGAAATTATTTCAGTTGATCCCACGCACCAGCAGCGAAGATGCGGGTCCTGTAGACAAATGACATCGAGGCGCCGGGCCCGGTCGCTTGACACACCGTTTCTAGCATACTATGATATACTCCTAGGGGGTATGCCTATCCACTCAAGGGGCCGGTCAAAATCCGCGCCTCGGAATCGCCGGGGACCACGTGCAGAAATTGAAGATCGACATCGCGGGAATGAGCTGCGGCCATTGCGTCGCAAGAGTCACCAAAGCGCTACAGGCGCTCGGCGTCACGGTTGAAAGCGTAGACATCGGATCGGCTGAAGTCGGATACGACCCCGCCCTGATTTCGCCGGGCGCTATCGCTCAAGCCGTCGCTAGCGCAGGCTATCCGGCACAGGTCGCCGGAACCACTACCTGAACCGACAAGATGAAACCGCTCGACTGGACCGTCATCGCCGCTGGAATAGCGGCGATCGTGTGGGTCTACTGGTACTTCTTCCGCGCAGGCGGCAAGCGATGAGAATCTCGCAATGACAGCCATCGACGTTCGGAAACCCGATACAGAAACCGAACCATCTGTACATGAGAGTACCGAGCATGTTCTGATTCCGGTAAGCGGAATGACATGCTCGGCGTGTCAGGCGCACGTGCAGAATGCGCTGGCAAAACACGCCGGTGTAGTGGACGCGTCTGTC
>JBDTAB010000041.1:0-28507 GCA_039924865.1 Gemmatimonadaceae bacterium
CGGCGAGAAGCACAGCTGTGAATGTGGCCATTCCAGATGCGAACGCCGCGGCATCCTCCCCTCCCTCCAGTCCGGCGAGCGCTCGCTCGAACCGATCCGTGGTGGGGTTGAAGAGGCGTTGGTACACGAAATTTCCTCGCGGATCATCACCAGCGACCAGGCTGTCGAAGGAGCGAGCAGCTACATCGAGATCCGGGGTCGGATATGTCGAGCTCAGATCGATGGGTGGGGCGTGGACACCCAGCTCAACGAAATCCTCTCGACCGGCGTGGACGGCACGTGTGGAGAATTGCTGCGACATATTCAGCTCCTGATTCTGTATGTATTCGCTACATTAACCGAATCTGCAACCAAAGAGTGAATATGCCGAATAATGTACGGAGTCACCCCGATCCGAGGCTGCTGGACCGCATTGATCACGACATCATGGCATACATGCAGCACGATGCGCGGATTTCGAACAAGGCGCTGGCCGAGAAGGTGGGCTTGGCACCGTCGAGCTGCCTCTCACGGGTGAAGCGCCTCGAGGAAATGGGCGCCATTCTTGGCTACCACGCCGAGGTTGATCCCCGCGCGTATGGTGTCACCCTGGAGGCGCTGGTTGCGATACGTCTGGAAAAGCACGAACGCAACGCCATCGCGTCATTCGAGCGTTACCTCGGGACGCTGCCAGAAGTACGTGGCGTATTTCATGTGGCCGGCGCCAACGACTATCTCGTACACGTCGCGGTACGAGATGCAGAGCATCTACGCGAGTTCGCACTCGGCACTATTGCCACGCGCGCGGAGGTGGCACACATGGAGACGTCTCTCATTTTCTCGCACACTCGCAACACCGCATTCGGCACGACGCCGGCGCGCGCATCGCGATCCTGATTATGCCGCCGGGCGGGACGGAGCGACCAGTTCACCGCTCCGGAGAAACCGGGCCTGTGGGAAACGGTCGCTCCGGGACACCATTGGTATTCTGAAACGCCGAAATCAGCCAGTGCCCGTCCTGTTTGGTGAGGACGAGCGTCTGAATGCCGGCGCTGGGCGGCGTCTGGATTCCGGTCGGTGATCTGGCTCCTGTCATCGTCCACATCGCGTGCGCGATGGCGATGCCTGGAGTAACGAATCGCACCTTCACATCCGTGATGGTGAGTCGGCTTTCCTTGAACACATAGCTGAAACCAGTCGTGAGCTTGCTGTCGAGATCCGCGCGCCCCTTCCACCACCACCCCAGTACATTCACGACATCGCAGTCTTCCGTAAACAGGGCCGCATACGCCTTCGCGTCGTGCCGCGTCCATGTGTCGCCCTGCTGCGTGGCAACGGCTCGGACCTCGGCTTCATCCGACGGCTGCGCGACGGCAGTCGTTCCGGTTGTCATGGCAAGAGCGATTCCGAGCATAGCGAATGTCGTTGGCGAAGCGGGCATGGCGGACTCCTGGCGAGAGGGGCGAACGATCTGAATCGGTCCTTCATAAACCGTGTAGCCATCCTGCCACCGAAAGCACTGGCGTTTGGACGCTGACCAAATCTGGTGCTCACTCGGACGCCGGCGCCAGATACATTGCGGAATCCATGACGAAGCATGAGTCCAAGTGACCAGATCGACTGAGCGCTGGACGCTGATCGGCTCGATTCTCGGATCGGGCGCGGTGTTCATCGAAGGTAGCGTGACGAATGTTGCGCTCCCGGCGATCGCACGCGACCTGCATCTGGGCATCGCCGGTCTGCAATGGACGATGAACGGATATCTGCTGACGATGAGCGCGCTCATCCTGCTCGGTGGGGCGCTCGGTGATCGGTTTTCGCGGCGCAAGATTTTCGGGTGGGGACTCATTGCTTTTGCGATCGCATCACTGGCCTGCGCCGTGGCGCCCAACCTGATACTGCTCGTCGTCGCGCGCGTGCTTCAGGGAATCGCGGGCGGACTGCTTGTTCCCAACAGCCTGGCATTGCTCGAATCGACTTTCAGCGGCGAGGCTCGGGGTACGGCGGTTGGACAGTGGGCATCGTGGTCAGCAGTGTCCACAGCGATCGGACCACTGCTGGGCGGATGGGTAGTGGATGTGACGTCATGGCGGTTTGTGTTCGTGATCTCGGTGCCATTTGCAATTGCTGGTGCAGTAGCGGTGATGGCCGCTGGCAGATCCATCAAGGAAACATCCCGAGCGGAAGACAGCGTCGACTACACGGGCGCGGCGCTCATGACGCTCGGGCTCGCGGCCATAGTGGCAGCTCTCATACTCGGGCCCGATCGCGGGTTCACGAGCCTGTATCCTTTGTCGCTCACGGTGGGCGGAGTCGCGTTGCTCATTGCGTTTGCAGTCGTGGAAGCACGTGCGCGAAACCCACTCCTTCCGCCGGACATCTTTGCTTCGCGTCAGTTCGTCGGCGTAAACGCGACTACATTCGCGGTGTACGCAGCGCTGAGCGGACTCTTCTTTCTATTGATGCTGCAACTTCAGAACAATCTCGGCTACAGTGCGCTCCTGGCGGGCGCATCACTGTTGCCGATCAATGTTCTCATGCTCATCATATCGCCGCTTGCGGGACGTTGGGCCGAGCGTCACGGGCCAAGGCTGCCGATGGCGGGTGGCTCGTTTGTGGCTGCCGTCGGGATGGGGCTCTTCGTGCTGGTGCGTCCGGGAGCGAACTACATGACTTCGGTCTTTCCTGCCGCGGTAGTGTTCGGCATTGGAATGTCGATCCTGGTGGCGCCGCTCACCAATGTTGCACTGAGTTCACTGGGTGCACCGCGAGCGGGCCTCGCCTCTGGTGTGAACAACTATGTCGCGCGACTTGCCGGCCTGCTGGCGACCGCCATAATTCCGGTTGCCGCTGGGCTTGGCGGCGCTCGTGGTATATCCGGAGAGACACTCGCGCACGGATTTACCAACGCGATGTTCATCTGCGCTGGGCTTTGTGTTTGCGGAAGCGTCATCGCAGTATTCACGATCGGGTCTCGCAGCGTACAGTAGGCATCGTAGTTGTTCGTACGATCGTTACCGAACCAGTTCCGATTCGGAGCGTGAGTTCGTGGCCGCCCGGCATGGGTGGCCGGCCAATTGCAAACACACGCACCGACTTACTCATGCTCAGGAGATCACGTGCGCGATAAGGACAACGTGAAGGACCCATCTGAAACTCTCCGCGAAAAGATCAAGGACATCCGCATGGTGATGCTCTCAACGATCAGCAACGGGAGTATTGTGACGCGCCCGATGGCTACTCAGGAGATGGGTAGCGATGGTGTGCTATTCTTTCTCACCGGTGCGGCAACGAACAAGGTGGATGAACTGGAAGCCGATCCGAGAGTTGGACTCGCGTATTCGGACCACGACGCCGAGTCGTACGTATCGGTGGCCGGTACCGCAAGGGTCACAAATGATCGGGCACTTATCAAGAAGTTCTGGAACCCACTTCTCAAGGCCTGGTTCGATGGACCAGACGACCCAAACATACGCGTGATCGAAGTCAGTCCCAAGACGGCCGAGTACTGGGTAACGAGCGGAGGAAAGTTCGTGAGTCTCGCATCAGTCTTCGCTTCGGCCGTCACCGGAAAGGAAATGGAAGCTGGCGAGAACAAGGAGCTCGTTTTCTGAGCGTCGAATTGTAGCTGCGCGTCACATGCTGCAGCCGGCGACAGATCAGTGTCGCCGGTCGTCGTCCGGATGGCATGCCTCATCGACCACGACGGCGCTAGCGAGAATGAGCACCGGATCCTCTCCCGGTGCAACATCAACTCCGTAGGTGTCTGTCAAGGCGAACCACTTCTTCGACACTTGCGCAATCACAGTGTCGCCGCGACGAAAGGCATACTCGTGGTCGGTAAAGTTCCCTTCGGCTTCCAGATCATCAGGACCCGGTACGTCCACAGTGAAACGATGGTGAAAGAGTGCGAAGACGTGTTTCCTCACCGTCGCCACCACCTGGCCATTGCGGCTTATCTCGTACGTTGGTCCCCACGAGAAGACACGTTGCTTGATGAATGCGAGCTCCTTGCGATCGGCGTCCTGAAATGAAAGCTTGTCACCGAAGCTTATCGCCTTCCCGTCGACAAAATAAATATCCTTTCCGGCTTCATCCTTGATGAAGAAATCGTCGCCAAGCGAAAAGAGTTTCTGCTTCATCAGGTAACGCATGTTGTCTCGCCTACTGTGCGTCGATCTCGTCTATGCGCCGCTGGTGTCGCCCACCATCGAAGGGCGTATTCAACCAGGTCTCTAGTATCTGGATCGCGAGCTCCTCCGACACCATCCGCTCGCCCACTGACAGAACGTTCGCATTGTTGTGTCTGCGACCAAGCTCTGCGGATTCGAGATTCCAGCAGAGTGCCGCGCGAACTCCCTTGACGCGATTGGCGACCATGGCCTCCCCGTTACCAGACCCACCGAGGACTATTCCGCGCTCCGTATCTCCCGTCGCGACGGCGACTGCAACGGGGTGACAGAAGAGTGGATAATCAACCGGCAGCTCGGAATCAGTTCCGACATCCTTGACGTCGTGCCCGAGTTCGATGAGCCGTGCCTTGAACATTTCCTTGTAGCGGAATCCCGCGTGATCGGAACCGATTGCTATACGCATTGTTTAGGGAGTTGTCGTGACAGATGGAAAACTACGTTGTCGTCGTCCACTCGGTACCCCAGCCGCGCGACATTCCGAGGTCTGACGGGCACGACCCATCAGTTCACGGTCTTGAGCGCCGGATATTTGGTGAACGCCCAGGCTGAATGTGCAAGCACCACTACCGCGCAGCCGCCAAGAGTCCATTCCACTCCAACTGCGTGGGCGAGAGCGCCAGATAGGAATGATCCGATCGGAACGAGGCCCACCGAAACAAATATGTACGCCGACACGACGCGACCGCGCAGTGCGTCGGGCGCAATAGACTGCAGAAGGCCGTTCGCCAACGCGCCCATGAGCATCATCGTAAATCCAACGAATACGAGAACGATAGCTGCCGGGATGAGGCTGTGCATCAGAGAGAATGCAATTATGCCGAGTGCAAATGCATACGTGGAAAGGATGTACAGCTTTCCCCGCGTGATCCGCTGGCCAAGACCCGCAAGGGAGAGCGCTCCGATGAGTGCCCCCAATCCGACACAGGCCAGCAACACACCGTAGCCGCCGGCACCTGAATGCACGACATTGCGCGCGACCACCGGCATCATTGCAAGAAATGGCATTCCAAATATTGCGGTGACACCCAGGACGCGCACGAGCACGCGAATGAGCGGCGCATCACGCATGTAGCGGAATCCTTCCATCATTCCTTCTACCGGTGATTGCATCGTGATCACACGTTGCCAAGGCGGCAGGTCAATCATGAACAGTCCGGCCAGCACCGCCAGGTAGCTCATTGAATTCAGGGCGAAACACCATTTTGCACCGAGAGTTCCTATCACGATCGCGGCCACGGATGGCCCCACGACACGTGCCAGATTGAACCCGGCGGAGTTGAGCGCGATGGCGTCGACCAAGTCCTCGCGCCCCACCAGCTCAACGATGAAGCTCTGCCGCGCGGGGATCTCGAACGCGCTGATCGTGCCATTGATCGTCGCCAGCAGAATGAGCCAGTTGATGGTGAGGTGATTGGATGCGGTGAACCACCACAATACTGAAGCCTCAACCAGCAGGAGTGTCTGCGCAATGCGCACAAGCTTGAGCTTGTCACTGCGATCAGCTACCACGCCGCCGTACAGCGACAGAAGCAGAATGGGAAGGGCCGATGCTCCGGCGACGACGCCAACCAGTAAGGCGCTGTTGGAGAGTTGCAGGGCCAGCCAACCCTCTCCCACCGATTGCATCCATGTCCCGATAAGCGATAGCGTCTGCCCGCCCCAGAAGATCCTGAAATTCCGGTGCGTGAGCGGCCGGAAGGGGTTTGTGCGAGCGAGCGCGTCCACGCGGGAAATGTATTGCGTCGGAGGTGTATTATTCACTCATGCGGTTCCACACCTACTCCAGGTTCAGCCCGGAGATGGCCGACGCGGTCGACCTCCAGTCGCTACTGGACAAGATGGCTGACTTTCTCCTCCAGTCGGGCTTTGCGGGTGGCGAGAACTACGACCCGTACTGGGGCATGACGGGCGAGGACGCCGACCGCTCGCTCGACGCGTTGCGGAACGCGATCCTCAACGCAATGATCGAGAGTGGCCAGTTCACGCCCGAAATGCTCGAGGCGATGAGAGGAAAGGGCGACGAAGACGCGCAGGAAAAGCTCGCCAAATTCCTGGATGACCTCATCGAGCGGCTCTCAAACGAAGGCTACCTCAAACTCGAAGCGCCTCCGCAGATGCCGGCCGGCCATCAGGCTGTGGAAGGCCGCGGAAGCATCTCCCACGCGGCTGCTCAGTCCGTTCAGTTCAATCTCACCGACAAGGGCGTCGACTTCCTCGGCTACAAGGCTCTCCGGCACATCATGAGCTCACTGGGCAAATCCAGCTTTGGAAGTCACGACACGCCGTATCTGGCCACCGGTATCGAGTCCGACGGGTGGAGCAAGCAATACGAGTTCGGCGACGTACTGAATCTGGATGTGAACGAAACACTCAAGCGTTCGATGGCACGTACTGGCTCGCTAACTGTGCCGATGGATCTCGACTACAGCGATCTGATGGTGTATCAGGCCGAGTACCGTTCATCGTGCGCGACAGTGCTCATGCTCGACACGTCACATTCGATGATCCTGTACGGCGAGGATCGGTTCACGCCGGCGAAGAAAGTCGCGCTGGCTCTCACGCATCTGATCCGCACTCAATTTCCCGGCGATACCATTCGCGTGGTTCTGTTTCATGACTCCGCCGAGGAGATTCCAATTAGCGCACTGGCGGGGGCGCAGGTCGGTCCGTACCACACCAACACTGCAGAAGGTCTCAAGCTGGCGCGGCGCATCCTTCTCTCGCAGAAGAAGGACATGCGCCAGATCGTGATGATCACCGATGGAAAGCCGAGTGCGCTGACGCTTCCGAACGGCCAGATCTACAAGAATTCGATGGGACTGGACATGAACGTCGTGGCCGAGACACTGCGCGAAGTAGCGGAGTGCAGGCGTTCCGGGATCGTCATCAACACGTTCATGCTCGCACGTGATCGTGCGCTCGTCGAGTTCGTGAAACGCGTGTCGGCGATAGCGAAGGGCAAGGCCTATTTCACCAACACGATGACGCTGGGCCAGTTCATACTGATGGACTTCCTGCGGAAGAAGACGCGAACCGTTTCGTAGACACCCGCACCGCCCCCGTCATTCCCGCACCGCCCCCGTCATTCCCGCGAAAGCGGGAACCCATTTGCTGCCGACCCGCTCCGGCCCTGCAGCCACGCTTAAGACCGATAACATGGATCCCCGCTTTCGCGGGGATGACGACGCTTCGCGTGGATGACGGGAGCGTGATCTACCCGATCCTCAGCCTGTATACTGATACGCGCACCCTTGCATCTGGGCGCGCTCGATAGCAATCACCATGGCCGGGACCAGGACCACTCCTGGAACAAGCGATGCGATTAGATCGCGCTCGATTTCGTCAGCGGTGCCAAACTTCTTGCCCCTGGCGAGCCCGCGCGCCAACCCGCGCAGCGCATTGTGGCACGTCAGAACGACAACGCCGGCCTTCATCGCGTCTTCAACTCCCGGATCCTCGTCATCACCCTTGAGGAGAATGTTGTGCGTCGCGATTTTGTCCGACTTCGGGTTTTCCTTGATGTCGAACATTTTTCCCAATCCATACTTTTCCCATGCGGCATCATTGTACGTAACGACAGCGGTCTTACCGTGCGCTGCGAGAATCGAATCCACGTCAGCTGGCGTCACACCATAGTCCTTGGGGTAGTCGGTCTTGAACCGCGTGGAATAAAAAATTCCGTTACCGAGGTTTTCGTGGGAATGGAACAGCTGCCGATGTTTCCCCTTGAGTGCGGCGAGCCACGGATCCAGTTCGTCGCCTGGTGCAACCGCCTGCTGAGCGCGCGACATGCCGGGTAGAAACGCGACCGCACCGGCGAATGCAGCAAAATGCGCAACGAAATTTCTGCGGCTTGGCTTATAGTTGATCATTTGACGTTGATTTTGGGTCACGTGACAGTACTGTGGCAGAAAATATAGCCTGCCATGTTGCATCGGTTCCGTCGGCTGGGCCGGAGCGCGCCGCGCGACTATCTTCCCTGCACGGCTCTATCCGAGGGTAGATGAGCTCATCCGAAAGTGGCCACGTCGGCCGGCAGCCAAGCACAGTCCAGCGCCGCCTCGCGATCATCGTCGCGGTCGTCGCTTCCATCGCGATCGCGCTCGTCTACGCAACAACGCACTGGATCGCGCCGCGGGTTTTCTCGCACTTCGATCACGCACCAGAGTTCGCAACTCTCCCCAAGCGTACCACCACGGCGCACCACGCCAAAGGCGATCCGATCAATATTGCGATCGTTGGTACCGAGACAGAACTCGTCGCCGCGATGCACGCCGCCGGCTGGGTAGCCGCCACACCAAGAAACCGCGCGAACGACTTGGCCATCGCCAAGAGCGTGCTATTCAATCGACCAGATTCCGCCGCACCGGTCAGTTCTCTCTATCTGTTCGGCCGCGTGCAGGACCTTGCCTTCGAACGTGAAGTCGGCAGGAGCGCCCGCAGCAGGCATCATGTGCGTTTCTGGCTCGCCCGCGATGCCAAACACGATAACCGTCCGATCTGGCTCGGTGACGCCGCTTTCGACCTCCGCGCGGGTGTGACAAGCACCCTCGTCCCAACGCACCACATCGCCCCGGACGTTGACGACGAGCGGGACACGCTCGTCGCCAATCTCATCGCCGCACAACAGGTCGACACACTCTTCGCGGTATCCGGCATGGGAATACGCGTCATGGCGCACAACGCCGGAGGCGATCGTTTCGACACCGACGGAGAGATCCATGTCGTCATCCTTGCGCCTCGCGGCACGCCGTCCACGCACACGGACACGCTCGCCGAACCGCCCATTGTAGCGACCAAAAACCGCATCTGGAACTGGTTTCACAGGCACTGACCACCGTTATGGCTCGAAGTGCGCGATGCAAGCCGTTGCGGCGCGCATCGTGCGACGGTTACAGGAGCACGTCGGTACACTACCAAACAACCATTTACGGAGTTCAAGATGCCTACACGTAAGGCAAGCGCGGTCTGGGAAAAGGGTTTCAGGGATGGAAAAGGCACATTCAAGGGTGAGAGCGGCTCCGTCAGCGGCTCGTACTCCGTCGGTTCGCGCTTCGAGAGCGCGCCCGGCTCCAATCCAGAGGAGCTGCTAGCCGCAGCCGAGGCAGCCTGCTTCTCCATGGCACTCGCTCTCGGACTGGAGAAGAACGGCACGCCGCCTGAGAAGGTGGAAACCAGCGCAGCAGCCACGATCGAGAAGGCCGGTGATGGCTTCAAAATCTCGACGATGAATCTCGTGGTGAACGCAAAAGTGCCGGGAATCGATAACGCGGCCTTTCAGAAGATCGCCGAAGCGACCAAGGATGCCTGCCCCGTTTCGCAGGCCCTCAAGGGAAACGTTGACATCAAGCTGACGGCAAACCTGCTATAGGCTGAATTCGTGGCGCCGCTGGATTCAGCGGCGCCACTCCACCAGCGTCACCCCTTTACTCCCGGCTAGTCGCGCGATCAACTCGGCGGGCTCCTCAGCGACCGGCTCGCCGCGCCACCGCACATCGAGCTTCGACTCCACGTAGCCGTCCGCTGTTGCACGAGTCAGTAAAGCGGTGCTTGCGATGAACCCTGCCGCCGCGACGTCGCGCACCAATGCTGGCATGTCCGTATCCATTGCGCCACGGATTGTAAGTACCGCTCGGTTTTCCCGAAGCAACCTTGTGTCGAGCCCCTTCAGCGTCCACAGCACGAAAAGGCTGATGATGACGGCGATCGAGCCGAGGAGGATCTGGCCACCTCCAAAGCAAAGGCCGATCATCGTCACGAGCCAAAGTGTCGCAGCCGTCGTGATGCCGCTCACGGCCGTGCCGCGTCGCAGAATCGCACCGGCACCGATAAAGCCCATGCCCGTAAGAATGCCCAATGGCAGGCGCATAAGATCCAGCATGACAAATGAGCTTCCGCCCCTACCCGACGTGGCCAGCAGGATGTTGACCTCGATCATGCTCAGTGCGCCGGCGAGTGCCACAAGCATCGTCGTTCGCAGACCGGCTTCGTGACCGCGCTCGCTGCGGTTGATCCCGATCAGCGCGCTACCGATGAGAGTCGCCGCGATGCGAATCGCTATCTCATTCCAGGTGATTGTTGGATTCACGTGTAGCCACGCCTCGCTCGACAGGATGGGGATTCAGTGACCAAAATACGCAAAAATGGGCGCGCCGGTGATCCGGCGCGCCCATTGTGCAAGCGAGTGAAGCTCGCTGCCCTACTTGATACCGACGTTGATCGTCTGCGTGAACTGACGCTCGGGGTGACCGGTGTAGATCTGACGCGGGCGAGCGATCTTCTGCTCCTTGTCGAGCAGCATCTCTTCCCACTGCGACAGCCATCCCGCCATGCGCGCGATCGTGAACAGCACCGTGAAATATTCGGTCGGAAAGCCCATCGAGCGGTAGATAAGCCCGGTGTAGAAGTCCACGTTAGGATAAAGCTTGCGAGAGACGAAATAATCGTCCTGCAGCGCTATGCGCTCCAACTCGAGAGCAATCTCCAATCCGCGGTCTACGCCGGTAATCTTGAAGACGCTGTCCGCCAGATGCTTCACGATCTTGGCGCGCGGATCATAGCTCTTGTACACCCGATGGCCAAACCCCATCAGCTTGCCGCTTCCTGCCTTCACACTTTCGATGAACGCGGGGACATTGCCGATCGTCCCGATCTCCTCGATCATCCGGAGTACCTGCTCGTTCGCGCCACCGTGCAGCGGACCGAACAGCGCCGCAATACCTGCCGACATGGCCGAAAACGGATCCACATGCGACGATCCAACCACGCGCGCCGCAGTGGTGGAACAGTTCTGCTCGTGATCAGCGTGAAGGATGAACAGGATCTCGAGCGCGCGAACGAAAGTGGGATTCGCCTCGTAGCGCGGCTCCGTCATCCTGTTGATCATCGAAAGGAAGTTCTCGACGTACCCAAGCGAGTTGTCCGGATACACAACCGGCAGACCCTTGGAGTGCCGATACGAGAACGCCGCAATCGTCGGCGTCTTGGCCAGCAGCCTGATCACGGCGATGTTCCGCTGTTCCGGATCGAATATCTCGCGAGCGCCAGGATAAAAGGACGACAGCGCAGCGACGGAGCTCTGAAGCATCGACATCGGGTGCGCGTCGTATCTGAAGCCCTGCAGAAAGCTGCGGATGTTCTCATGCACATACGTGTGATACGTGATGTCATGAACGAACCCGTCGTACTCCTGCTGGTTGGGCAGCTCGCCGTGCCGCAGAAGCCACGCGACTTCCAGAAATGAGGCCTTTTCGGCCAGCTGCTCGATCGGATATCCGCGATATCGCAGAATCCCCTTGCCGCCGTCGATATAGGTGATCGAACTCCGGCATGATGCTGTATTCATGAAGGCCGGATCGTACGATAGGAGACCAACATCGTTTGGATCGGCGGTCTTCACCTGACGCAAATCAGCCGCTCTTATGGCGCCGTCGTTGATCGGAAGGTCGTAGTTCTTGTTGGTCCGCTTGTCCGTTAGGGCAAGCGTGCCAGCGGACTTGTCTTGATTGTTACCAGGTGAGGTCATCTTGGATGAGCCGTTCTTGAGTATGGGTTTCGATGCGAAATCTAGCGGGTGACTGCATCGGCGAAAACGCTTGCCGATCTAGCGATGGCCCGTGCTTCCGAAGCCGCCATCCCGTTCAGTGGTCCGCCGAACCTCGCCAACTTCAAATTCGAGCACTTCGTACCGCGCGATTACCATCTGCGCAATCCGCTCGCCATGCGCAATAAATATGGGCAGCAGCCCGTCGTTCCTGACCAGGACTCCCCACTCGCCATTGTAATCCGGATCGATCGTCCCCGGCGCATTGGCGATGGCAAGCGTGGTCTTGAAGCTCGTTCCGCTCCGGGGCCGAATCTGCGCCTCGAAGCCAGGTGGGAGCGTCGCCCGAAATCCAAGCGGCACTATGGCCCTCTCGCCGGGAAGCAGTTCCAACTCGGCGCTGTCGCCCGCTGCCCGCTGCGGCGCGCCCTCATACTGCCGGCCGGCCAGGCTCAGTCGCACACTGGGATTCCCCAGCAAATAAGCCTTTAGATCGTAGCCCGCACTGTGTTCGGTCGCCCGACTTGGAACCTCCATAGAGTCGTGTAGCGGCTCGAAGATGATCGTGCGGCGGGGTTCGGCCGCTTTCGCAAAGACCAGGTCCGCACTCGCGGCCGAATTCCCGTCGAGCTCGCCATCCAGGTCGTCTTCCATCTGGTCGTCTAGCTCTTCTTCCATCTCGTCTTCCATCTCGTCGTCTGGCTCGTCGTCTGGCTCGTCGTCTGGCTCGTCGGAACCGTCGTCCACTTCATGGTCCAGATTGTCATCCAGGTCGGCGTCCGGGCCGCCATTCGAATCTTCGTTCATGTCGCCAATTTACGCTGGTTGAGTGGTGCTGTGTGGACACATCGTCCGCTACAGGTCGCGCACCGGCGCCGAGGCTGTATTTTCTCCTTATGAACGAGATCGACGCGCTCCTTACAGAAGAGCGGAAATTCCCGCCGCCGCCACAGTTTGCGGCCCATGCCGTGGTAAAAGACCCGGCAATCTATCAGCAATCGGCAAACGACCCGGATGCCTACTGGGCTGGTGAAGCCGCACGACTGGACTGGATCCACCCGTGGACTCAGGTACTCGAGTGGACGCCACCCCACTACAAATGGTTCGTCGGCGGCAAGCTCAACGCAGCAGCGAATTGTGTCGACCGGCACGCGTTCGGCGCGAGACGCGACAAACCGGCGCTCATATGGGAAGGTGAGCCCGGCGATCAGCGCACGATCACTTACGCAGAGCTTTACAGCGACGTGACCCGCTTCGCGAACGTGCTCAAATCACTCGGTGTCGAAAAGGGTGACCGCGTGGCCGTGTACATGCCACTGATCCCGGAAGCGGCGGTGGCGATGCTCGCATGCGCACGGATCGGTGCAATTCACTCCGTGGTCTTCGGTGGTTTTTCTCCCGATTCACTGCGTGATCGCATAATCGACGCACACGCAAAGGTGCTGATCACCGCCGATGGCGGCTATCGTCGCGGCGGAGTGGTAGCCCTCAAGGCCAACGCCGACAGGGCAGTCGCCGACACGCCATCGATCGAGCATGTTGTCGTGGTGCAGCGGAATCACGACAGTCCCGCAAACGGCAAGATCGATTGCCACATGCAGCCGTCGCGTGACCTCTGGTGGCACGACCTCATGGCCGCCTCCTCCGAGGGTGGCGACCCAACTCCGATGGACGCCGAGGATGTGCTGTACATCCTGTACACGTCAGGAACCACCGGTAAGCCGAAAGGAGTCGTGCACACCACCGGTGGCTACATGACAGCGGTCACCAGTACCACCCGCAACGTCTTTGATCTACGCGAGGACGACGTGTTCTGGTGCACAGCCGATGTGGGCTGGGTGACAGGCCACTCGTACGTTGTCTATGGCCCACTCGCGAACGGTGCGACCTGCATCATGTATGAGGGAGCGCCAGACTGGCCCGACAAGGATCGCTTCTGGGCGCTGATCGCCAAGCACCACATCACGATCCTCTACACCGCTCCAACGGCGATTCGCGCATTCATGAAGTGGGGAGATCAATACCCTGCACGTCACGATCTCTCCTCGCTCCGACTGCTTGGATCCGTCGGCGAGCCGATCAACCCGGAAGCGTGGATGTGGTATTCGAAGCACATCGGCCACGAACGGTGTCCCATCGTAGACACCTGGTGGCAGACCGAAACGGGCGCGATCGTGATCTCTCCACTGCCCGGGATCACCGCCACCACGCCTGGCAGCGCAACTCGTCCACTGCCCGGCTGTTCGGCTGATCTCCTCGATTCGAACGCTCGTCCGATTGAGATCGGAGGTGGCTTTCTCGCACTCACGCGGCCCATCCCATCCATGCTTCGCACCATCTGGGGCGACGACGAGCGGTACCAGCAGACCTATTTCTCAAAGTGGCAAGGTCGTCCGGATCTGTATTTCCCGGGTGATGGCGCCAAGCGGGATTCCGACGGCTACTTCTGGATACTCGGCCGAGTCGACGACGTGTTGAACGTCGCGGGCCACCGAATCGGAACGATGGAGGTCGAGTCCGCCTTGGTGGAGCATCCGGCAGTGGCGGAGGCGGCCGTGGTTGGGAAGACCCACGAGTTGAAGGGACAGGCCCTCGCGGCCTTTGTGACGGTGCGTGGAACCCATCATGGCTCACCAGAACTCGCGGCCGAGCTCAAGCAATTTGTGGTAGACAAGATCGGCGCGATTGCTCGACCGGACGATATTATCTTCTCGGCAGATCTCCCGAAAACCCGCTCGGGAAAGATCATGCGCCGTTTATTGCGTGACATCGCCGAGGGACGCGCGCTTGGCGATACGACCACTCTCGCGGATCCTGCGGTGGTTGAAGGTCTCAAGGTGCAGTACGAATCAATGGAGCCATGATCTTTCGTTCTCTGTTTCCCGAATCGCTTTTTGGCCGTCGACTGCATCCCAATGCGGAGCGGCGCCTTCGCCTGGCTCAGGCCCGCGCGGACGAAACGATCATCCGCGCGCACGTGGACAACGCGCTTATGTTCGTCGACACGCTTGCGGAAGATCTGTCATTTGATCGCGCGATAGACACGTACATTCGCGTGATGGCGATCCCCGAGCCGTTGGCGAGCGCCGTTGCAACGCGCGCGCTCGTCACGCTTGGGCGCGACCTGGTTCCGTTCCGACGGCGCGCGCGCGAGGATGGCGAAGAGGATGTTGAAGTGAAGCCGCGCGTGCGGCTGGACGACGCAGCGGCGCGTCAGCGCTCGATCCGTCGTGTGTAGCCCAACTGCAGCGGCAAATTACACCGGCAAATTACACCGCTGCAGCCGAATCCTGGATCAAGCCGGCTCTGCCGAGCCGCGCCACAGCACTACGTCCCAGATGCTCACGAGAAATATCAGCGTCACGATAATTGCTGACGAGACGCAGTACTTGCAGACAGCTCCGATCACATAGAGCTCCAGATACGTGAGCCATGCGGAGAACACAACGCCCACCAGCGACATCGCCGCGAGCAGATAGGATACCTCCCGCCGCGCGGCGAACCTTGCCGACGTGCCTGCAAAAGCAACGAGGAAAGTCGCGATGTAAAATGCGAGCCCCCAGGCGGCGACCGGTGCGCCAAAGAATATCGACCACTTGCTGGTGTTGACACGTTCGCAGCCGCCAAGGCCGCATGCGAGGTGGCCGATCACCCCAACCTTGTACATGGTGAGATACAATGCGACAAACACACCGATGAGCGCGAGTACGGCGATCGTCATCCGTCGCATTGTCAGGCTCAGTTGCCCGTTGGTGGCTTTGTTGCCGGCGCAGCTGTTGCTGGCGCCTTGGCTGCGGCGGCGCTCGCTGCGTCAACCGCCTGCTTGATTACATCGTAAGGCAGCGCGCCCGGCATCATCGTTCCATTGATGAAGAACGTGGGAGTCTGGTTCACGTTGCGGCGGAATCCCTCGGCAGCGTTTGCGTCGACGCGGGACTGATATTTGCGGGCATCGAAGCACTGCTCGAATTGAGTTGTGTTGAGACCGATCGTCTTGGCGTAACCCATGAAAACCGATTTTGGATTGTCGGTGACCTGTGTTGCGCCATCGGCATTGAGCCCCCACGCATCCTGACCGCCATAGAGCTGATCGTGCATCTGCCAGAATTTACCCTGTTCGTCTGCACACGCGGCGGCATTGGATGCGAGCTGCGTGTTGTGATGCATTGGGAGCGGAAAATCGTAGTACTTGTAATAGGCCAGCCCCGCATTGACGATCAGCTTGCGAACATCCGGCTCCGTGACCATGGCATAATTACCACACACGGGGCATTCGAAATCCGCGAACTCCTCGATAACGACTGGCGCGTTCGGATTGCCCATCGTGTAGGGTTTCGCAGGCCCCATATTCTTGTAATTCGCCTGCAGCTTCGCGTATGCCGCCTGCGCGTCAGCACCGTTGTCGGTGGATTGCGGATGTTTCATCATGTAACCGATCGTGGCGACACCAATAATCACGATCGCGATGAGCACTCCGACAAAGAAGTTGCGGTTCGAAGGCGGCCGGGTTGCCGCGCTTCTTGCATTCCTGGGGGGTTTATTATTCGCCATCCCGTGAATTTATCTCGCGATGCAAGCTGACGTTTTAAGGGTGCCTGTGGGCGCCGGCTCGATGCACGTCGAGCGATACGGCCACGGTGGCACTCCCGTGATCCTGCTGCACGGCTTCTGCACCTGTACGTTCCTCTGGCGGAACGTGGCGCCGATCCTCGCCGAGGCCGGTCATACGGCCTATGCGCTGGACCTGTTCGGCTATGGGGAGTCGGACCGAAATCCGGACGCTGATTTCGGGATAGCCGCTCAGGCGGAGTTTCTGGACGCAGCAATGACGGCGCTTAGGCTCGCCCGCGCGACGATTGTGGGGGTGGATCTCGGAGGCGACGTGGCACTGCGCCTGGCTGTCACTCGACCCGACCGTGTCGCGAAGCTGGTCCTGATCAATGTCCCGGCATTCGATGAGATCCCCGGCGGCGACATTGGCGCGCTACAGCGCAGTACAGCTCGGTTTGCCTTCGAGGTGACCCGCGGCATACTGGGGGCTGCTCCGCTGCTCCAGGCGGTCCTGGAGGACAGCGTGGCCACGCCGGAGAGCATGCCCACCAAGCTTCTGGCTCGGTATCTCGCCCCATTTGCCGGTCGCGATGGAGTTGGACACCTTCTGACCTTGGGCTCCGCAATCCGGAAATCCGAAATCGACGATCTCGACCTCTCGACGATCAAGGCGCCAACCCTTGTGATCCGAGGCGATCACGACAAATGGCTCAGCCTGGAGACCGCGATCCGGCTAGCCGCGGCAATCCCGAAAGCGACCGTGGCGCGAGTCACCGGCGTGGGACGATTGATTCCTGAGGAGGCGCCGGACTATCTGGCCGAATTACTCCTGAAGTTCATCGGGGAACCGGCTGTAATATCCCCAAGTGGATCGAGCACTTCCACTACTAAATGACTTCCGGACCAGTTAGTTTACAGTGTTGTAGTAGTGGCACTTTTTTTAACCAGGCGTAATGAACAAGAAGCAGAATTCACCGAGATATCAGGCGCACTCGGCGCCAGCGACCCAGAAGTCGCCGATGGACGAGGCGCGGGACGAGCTCTTTCAGCACGTAATGCGGTGCGGCGTTATTGGCGCCGAACAGGACGACCAGACGGAGTGGTTTGACGCTACAATCGCGTACTTCGGTGGACGTTATCCTGAACTGACAAAGCTGGACCTTGCGCAGTTGCGCACGTTGGGCGAAAGATTTGCCCAACCGCTGAAGACAAAGCAAGCAGTTTGACGAACGGGCGCCCATAGGCGCCCGTTGTGTTTTCAGTGTAATCGTTTCCGGAGCCATACCCGCGGCTTGCCCCGGGATGGCAAGGTCAGTGCTTGTGACTGCCCGTAAAACGGATCGTAAAGCCCAACCGCACACCACCGCCGAACCCGAGTTCCACGCCCGGGGCAATGCGTCCTGTGCTCGGTCCGTTTGCGCCGATGAATCCGAGCAGATAGGTGCGAGTACCCGGACCGCCACCGTCTCCGCGAACCGTTACTCCGCCGCCAACGTATGGCTCCCACTCAAGCTGGTGATACGGATCCAGAGAGAACTGGCCAAAGCCATCGACTCTCCCGCTGAAGCCGGTTGAGCTTATGCCAACGCCCGCATTAGCACCAATGTTGAAATAATTGCTGACCGGGAAGGCAATCCCTGCACCGGCCTGGAGCGCGGTTGGATCGCCCCCGAGAACATCGAGCCGTACGGATGGGATGTAGGAGACCGCGACCGCGACCTGCTGCTCCTGTGCTGAAGCCGCAATCGTCGGAATGGCAGACGCCGAAATTAGCAATGCGGCGACAAGGGCCGCGCGGTGGATCATCACTTTTTGTCTTCCTCTTGCGTGGATGTGTCGAGAGCGCGAGCAATTTGCTCGGTTGTGTTCGTCACGTGCGTGGCGGTCGTTGGTTACTTCACACGCGCGCGCCACAATGCCAATGTATAATCGAAAATCGACATTGCAGACACGACTGCAATCGCAGTAATCAATCCGTAAGTCGCAGCGGGCTTGATCAGCACCGCAACCAGCGTGACAAGCTGCAGCACCGTGACAGCCTTTCCCAGTAGCCGCGCACGGAATTTTACCGGCCGGAGCCACGGAATGATCCGCGCGACTACAAATCCAATCGCCGTCGCAATATCGCGGGAGATGAAAATAAAGAATTGTCCGATACCGAAGAGCCCACCGAACAGATAGGCGGAGACTGCGGCGAGCACGAAGAGCCGGT
Source organism: Gemmatimonadaceae bacterium (assembly GCA_039924865.1). Classification (GTDB taxonomy): domain Bacteria; phylum Gemmatimonadota; class Gemmatimonadetes; order Gemmatimonadales; family Gemmatimonadaceae; genus Fen-1247. Next base: position 18,479 of record JBDTAB010000041.1, read on the forward strand.
CTGCAATCGGATCCAGAAGCGCACCAACGACGCTGCGCTGGTCGGAGAGGCGAGCAATGAGTCCGTCGAGGAAATCCGTGAGCGCCGCAGCGGCGACCAGTATTATGCGCGTGCTGCTCGCGCTGATCAGGATAAACGCGACCGCGAGTGCCACGCGCGATAACGAGATCACATTTGGTACGTTCCACAATCGGGTACTTCGGGCCATGGCGAATTATATCTGACGCCCGGCCGCATCGTGATCAATAGCTAGCTTGCCAGCTTCCAACGCAGGCGATACGGTTGCCACACCGGCAGCTTCCCCCTAGCTTCGGCGCGATGCTATCGACGTACCGCGCGCTCCTTACCGCGTATTTTGGGTTCGGCGCGGCAATTGTGATCTGGGACATTGCGCTTGCGGGCAGGGTCCTTCAGGGTCGCGGCAAGCTATCTGTGTCGACCGTGGCCACAGGGCTGGGCGCGCTCCTCCTCATCCCCGCCCTTGTCGTCGCAATCTCGGACGCCTCGCTGGTTTACGGACGTGCGATCCAGCCTTTGGCGTGGCTGTGGCCCGTCGTGGCCACCCTGTTCCTGGTCCAGGCAGCGGCAGCGCTGTGGGGCGATCGCGTAAGCGCTACGCTGGGCATCCCGATTCTGGCGTACGACCTCGTTATCGCCATCGTCAGCGTTTGCAGGCACATGAACGCGATCGGCGCTTCGCCACCCTATTTCTCGCTTGTGCTGTCGGCTGCACAATCCGATGCTCTGGGCGTCGTCGCCGGTACCGCGGCGCTCTCGCACGCGACCTGGCTGCTCATCCCGATGTTTTCGCCGCCGCTTCCATCGCGATCTCGGCTACGCGTTGGGTTTCGATATGCGCTCGCGCTCGGCGCGAGCGTCGCAACGACACTGGTGCTGCTGGAATTGCCCGCCGCTGTAGAGGCGATCAGCAGTTACTCACGTTACGCGAAAGTTTCACTCACCGCGCGCAGTGCTGAAGATTTTCAGTTTGGTCTCAAGATCTTTCCGGACCTTCGCTCAGCGCCTCCTCCTGTTGCGATCAAGAATGACTTTCAGCTGCTGGATTCTCTCGGCGTCAACACCATCTCGATTGTGGTGGACCCGGAAGGTGCGCACGGAAAGGCACTCGATTCGCTCGCGCGGGTCCTCGATGACGTCCGGGACGACAGCACTGTGCTCATCGTTACTCTGGGCTATCCTCGCAGTGCGCGCGCGGTGCTCAATCGAGCACCAGTGAAGTATCTCGACGACCGCGTAGCCGACGTAAACAGATTGGCACGCGCCCTCAAGCCCAACGTCATCATACCTGCGTACGAACCGTACGGCGAAGGTGCCCGCGCACTTGGAGTGAGGCCACCTCAGTTCTGGATTGATTTCATTTCGCGATCTGCAGCTATTGCGCACCACGTAAATCCAAATATCAAGGTCGCCGTTGCGGCGGCGAGTTTCGGATCTCGTGACAGCGTTGTATACCGATGGGCCTCGGGCCGAGACTCGCCCGTCGATGTGCTTGGCTTCTCCTTGATGCCAGGCTTTGACGGAGCAACTTCGCTCGACACGCACATTCGAATCGCACAACGGTGGCTTCGCATGACTCCGCGACCAAAGCCGCACTGGGTTTTTGCGGCGGGCGGCTACCCTGTCGCGCATGGAGAAAGGAGCCAGATGCTCGCGCTACGCGGTGTACTCGCGTGGGCCACGTCCCAACCCGCGGTACACGGCGTAATTGTCACGGACGCGGGCGACTACGACGCCCAGCGTGGCCTGCGCGCCCCAGATGGTCGACTCCGCGCGGCACTGGGCGAGTTGCAGCGCGCGATTTTGGCGGAGCACGAATCCGCAGCTCAGTAGCGTTCCTATTGAGCTGACTGTGGGAGCGCGGGCTCTCCGCGCACCACTCCTTCAATCGCGCGGTCGGGATCGAAATACTTTTGCGCGAGCCGCAGGATGTCATCTGCACTGACGGATTCGATGCGCTCGGTTGCTCGGTCCAGTTCCGCGAGTCCAATCCCAGATAGCCACGCATTGATGATGTCGCCGAGGATCGCACCGCCGCGCTCTTGGCGTATGTCGTGCATTCCGATCATGTATCTCTTTGCACGCGCCAGCTCTTCATCTGTAACAGGGGTCTGGCGGAGCGCGGCGAACTGCTCCCGGAGCGCGTTGCGCGCCTCGTTCTCGCGCTCCGGAGCGGTCGCGATGTAAGCCAGGAACGCACCGCCATTCTGGCGCTCGGCGCCGAACGCGTTAACCGTATACGCGAGTGATCGCCGATCGCGCAGTTCTTCGAAGAACCGGCCGCCCAGCCCACTCGCAATTGACGCGAGGACATGCGCTGCGAAACGCTCGGGATCCGTACGCGCCGGTGCCGGAAAGCCAAGTACGAGAGCGCTCTGGCTCTTGTCGCGCCTCACGACCCGCTCGACGAACCGATCCGGCCACCGCGGAGGGGCTACTGGCACACGATCGGCCAGCGTCAGCTCGCTGAACTCGGTAGCGACAACATTCGCTATGTCATCAGCATCGAAGTCACCGGTGAGAACTATGACGAATGGCGCGTGCAACAATCTCGAATGGTACCACTCACGCGCCTCTGTGACTTTGATGGCTGCGAGCGATTCCTCCGTTCCACCCGCTGGTATCGAATACGGATGGTCGGCGTACGCGGCCTCGGTCGCAAGGCGAACCGGATAGGCATACATGTCATCGCGCAACCTCGCCGCATCTGCGAGCATCGCAGATCTCTCAGTCTCCAACGAGTCGTCGGTGAGCGTCGCGCGTTGCACGACATCGGCGAGCAGCGAAATTGCGCTTTGCACATTGGCTGCCGGCACGGAGAACGACCAACCAACTGATTCGGAGCCTACGGAAGCACCGATGCTGCCGCCGAGGAGTTCCGATTCCTGCGCAACCTGAAGCGACGATCGGGTTGTCGTGCCTCGCGCTACGGTACGTGCGGCGAGCGCGGTAATGCCGGCTCGGTCACGGAGTTCGTGCGCCGAGCCGACGGCCGCGAACACCGCGATGTGGCTGATCAGGGCGTTCGGTCGCACCCGGACAAGCACGGGGATCCCTGACGGAAGCTCATATACCCGCACCCGCGCTTCTTCACGCACAAACCTGGCGCTGGCCGATGGAGCGTGTACAGCGGGAGCCTGCGATGGCGGCGTATCGAACAGTGCAACGGCGTCGCCCGACAGCGCAGCCAGGAATGCGGTCGCGTCAATCGCCATTGCCTCCGCTGCGCGCGGCCGATAGACCACCGCAGCAGCGTGATCTTCCGTGAGATACCGTTGTGCAACCGACACGACTGCGCTCGCGTCCGTTCGCAGGAATGCATCGTAATACTCCTGCCCCTTCTCCCAACCTCCCAGCGATTCCCATTCCGCGAGATACGCAGCCTGCCCTTCCGTGGTCTCGAGATGACGCGCCCAACGAGACATGAAAAGACATTGCGCGCGCTCGATTTCTTCCGGTGCGACTGCGCCCTCTCTCAACGACGCTACCTGTTCCCACATCGCGCGTGCGGCGTCCGCGGCGGTCGCGGGATCACCCTCGGACGAAACGACGAAGACGCCAACTTCTGACGGCGAGTAGTTGTACGAACCAACGCTGCCAGCCAGTTTGCGATCGCGAACCGCTCGATACAGTCGGGACGCGCGACCACTCCCAAGTACAGCCGCCGCAACATCAAGCGCGGCGAGATCCGGGTGCAGGTTTGGAACGCCACGCCATCCAATCTCGATGTGCGTCTGCTCGACATCTCCACTCAACTCGAGATAGCGGAAGCCGGAATGAGATGGCTCGGGAGGCCCAGGAGTGCGCGTCGGCTCGCCTGGCGCGATGGTACCGTACAGGTGCTGTACACGCTCAAGTGCTGACTCCGGATCGACATCGCCAGCTATCGCGAGTACCGTGTTGGACGGAGTGTAGAAATTGCGGTAGAACCGCACGACGTTATCGCGCCTGAACCCACGCAACTCGGCAGGTCTCCCGATCCGCCACCGCCTGATACGATGTTCATCATGGAGCAATGCGTACAGCGACTCGGTAGCGAATGCATCCGGATTGTCTTCCTTCCGCATCGCCTCCTGGATTATTACCTCCAGCTCCTTTGCAAGCGCGTCCGACTCGATTGTGGAATTGGCAAACGCGTCTGCCTGCACCGCGAGACCCTCTTCAAAGCCGCGCGACGGCAACACCGCGTAGTAGCTGGTGTGATCGTAGATCGTGTGTGCATTGAGATATCCGCCGGCTGCCTTGGTTGCCTTGGCGATCTCGCCCACGCCGTATTGCGGCGTGCCCTTGAAATACATGTGCTCCAGTACGTGCGCGATACCAACTACGTCGTCCGTCTCGTCAAAATATCCTGCCCTTACGTACGTGTTCACCGCCACGACTGGAGCCGCTGTGTTGCGGTAGATGAGCACCGTGAGGCCGTTGGGCAGAACCGTTCGTGTTACTGCTTCTGGATTTGGGAAGCTATTCATGAATCAGAAATTGGGGCTGCGGAGAGTCGGCTGACAAAAAAAACGCGGCCGCATTGTCTGCGGCCGGTGTCCATTGCAAGCGCGGCATCGGACGGCATCTCGCCATCAGGGCGAAGCGGTCGCCGGCGGTTTACACGATGACCACGTGCCGTTCCCGGCGCGCGAGAGGAATTTCTCTGCTTCGTCAACACGGTTGAGCCCCATGAGCGCGCAGCCAAGATACCCCTGCGCAGCGCTGTCGTTCGGTGCTAGTTGCACCGCGCGAATCAGAAAGTTTCGCGCCAGCGATGGGTTGCGGTTCGCCAACTGGAATATCCCCATCTCGCGTTGAGCTGGTGCATAATCCGGCTCGATCCTGATGGCAGTGACCAGCTCCTGGCGGGCCGTGTTCATGTCCGGCGGAATATCGCTGCGAGCCATCCGCGAAAGAAAGACATGCGGTGCGGCCCTGTCAGGGTATTCATGTGCTATCGCACCGAATGCAGCGCGCGCAGCTTCTGTGCGTCCCGTTGTCATCAAGCTGATTGCGCTTGTCAATTCCTTGTCGAACTGCCCGCGCTGGTGCATAAAATAGGCGCCGACCGCTACAGCTATTACGACCACTGCAACGGCGACCACAGTGAACACACTCCTCTTCGACCGGCCGCTTGCAGATGGGGCCAGGCCAGTGGCCGCCACGACCGGCGGAGCGACGTCCGCCACCGGTGCCGTTGAGTCACGCGCCGCGGCCTGTGGAGCGCCGCCCGGCGCGAATGTGGATGGAGCGGCCGTTACCGGGCTTCCCTGCGTGGGAGCAGAACCCGATGCCGCCTTTGTCAGCTCATTGTAGCCGACTCGCGCAAATCCGACGTCCGTCAAAGTCGGCTTGTAGGCGACGTCCGCAACGCGGCCGGTCGCATCCCAGAAGCTTGCGAGCGCATTGGCCTGCTCGAGGTTCAGCTCGCCACGCTGCCTGAGCTCCCTTACCAGATCCTGGCCGGCGAGCGTCGAGCCCCCGAGCATCGAGCGCATGGCTGCCTCGACCGATGACCACAGGTCGATTATGTCTGCCGCCGCGTCCTCGGGACCGCGGATCTGATCGAGCCGAACGTAGACCGGCCGGCCTACGTTCAGGGCCGCCTGAGCGGCGGACCTATCGGAAGGCGTCACCTATCGATTCGCAGCAGTCCCGCCGTCGCGCTTCCCTTGATGAAGCTTTCCGGATCGCGCCATGGAATTTCAACGCCCGTCTTGCCGTAGCCACGCCTGGCTTCGGTTGCCATGTACTGGTCTATAGGCTGACCCGCCGCCTTCTGATCTCGCATCTGCTGCACGATCTCCTCCCAGGTGCCCTGGTACGTGTACCCGCCACTCTCGATACTGTGGTGGGTAACTGGCAACTCCTGGACCTCCGTGGCTGGGGAGTCCGTCGGCGCCTCGCCCTCGACGAGCGAATTGAGCAGGGCTCCGAACATTTCGATCTGACCCCGGGCCACCTGCTGGTCTCGCTCCAGAGCCTTCGCCTCGAGTTCGGCCAGCATGTCATCGATGTCGTCCGGCTCGCCCGCAAGCTCCCTGATCCGGTCTTCCCATGGCTTCAGCTCCGGATCCCCATCGACAAGCTTGAAAATCGACTTCTTCAGCTCGATCAGCCTCCAGATGCCGAGTTCATCCCAGTGGTCGTCCGGGTTGGACTTGTCCAGATGGTACAGCGCGGCCTCGTAGTCCCCGCGATCGTAGAGGATGTTCCCCAGATATATGCGGGCTTCGACGTGGTCTGAGTCCAGGCGGAGGGCCGTCCGAAGGGTGGCGATCGCGGCCTCGTCTTCGCCCAGCCGATGCTGAGCGTAGCCGACGCATGAAACCGCTTCGGCACTTTCCGGAGCATTCTGGACAGCTATCTCGAAAAACTCCCGCGCGCTCTCAATCATCCCTTCCCGGAATAATGCGCGCCCAATCTGGAGCATGAGATCTAGATCATCCGCGTAGCCAAGCTCCAGCGTACGCTTGAAGCAGTTGAGGGCAGCATCTTGCTGGCCGAATTTGAGCAGTGTTTCGCCGACACCAGCAAGGGCGTCTTCGTGGTCGGGATCGAGTACGAGCGCCTCGTCAAAAGCGCGGCGCGCCCAGGCGAATTCCTCCCTAGCGTGATGGGCATACCCCACACCGATGTGGAGCTCCACGGCGCTTGGGTACAGTGTAAGACCTTCCTGCAGTACGGCTAGTGCTTGATCGTATTCTCCTTCGTTATAAAGTTGGTGCGCTCGTTCGTCATATTCTTCGGACGATAGGAATTGGCTGGGCATCCGGCACACCTCCCTTCGATCGGATACAGTGCTGTCATATTCTACTCGGCGACACACACTTTGTTCAAGAACTTGACACAACAAATATTGAGCATGGACCGCACCAGCGAAATTACCAAAAATCTCGGTTGATCGGACGCCGGAGTTCGGCCCACAACCGCGCCCCGAGACGATATAATTAAAGTCTCGGCCCGATCACTCGGGGATTCACGGCGATTCCGGCCGGTCGCACATCGGACCGCTACCGCCGAATCAGGTGACCACCGCAGAGCGAGCCGCCTCGGAAAACTGCTTCCAACTCCCGGCAGAGAGGCACTCGTCGATGGCTTCGATGCATTCATCCACCTCCGCATCCGTGGTGTAGAAGTGCGGTCCGATACGGATGCCGGCGCCCACGCGATAATCGACGACGATGTTTCGCGCCAGAAGATATTGTGCAACTTCATGCCCGTGAGGAACATCGAACGCGACCGTCCCACCTCGCCGCGCGGCATCGCGCGGCGCATGCACGCCGAACCCGCGCGCGTCGGCCGCCGCAATCAACCGCTCGGTCTGCCTGACAGATTTCTCGCGTATTGCCGCGATGCCCGCGGTCGCGACTATCTGCGGGCCCGCAGTCGCGGCGAATAGCGCTGGTATCGCCGGTGTACCGGTGAGCCAGCGCTCGGTACCAGTCGCGTAGTCCATCTCCTGTTCGAATGCGAACGGATGCGCGTGCGCCTGCCATCCCGTGAGCGCGGGCTCGAGCGTTGCGCGAACCCGCGGCGATGCGTAGAGAAACGCCGCGCCGGGACCTCCGCACAACCACTTGAGCACACCACCCGTGAGAAAATCCACTCCAGACTGCGCGACATCCACGGGGATCACGCCCACGGAGTGGTAGGCGTCGAGCGAGACCATAGCACCAACACTGTGCGCATGCGCACAAATCGCATCCGCATCCATGATGAACGCGGATTTGAACAGCACGTGCGACACGCACACGAGTCGCACGCGCTCGTCGATAGCCGCGATCAGGCGTTCCTGATCAATGCTCAGGCCGTCGTCCGACGGCACCACGACCACGCGTCCGCCAAATCGACGCACGAGCTTCTCGTACGCATATCGGACGGATGGAAAATCGAGTTCCGTCATGACCACAGTGTCGCGGCCGCCGCCAAAGTCCATGGCAGAGAGCACTATCGACTGCGCTATCGATACGTTGGGCTGCATCGACACAGCACGGGATTCGGCACCAATTAACGGCGCGATGACATCGCCGACACGCACCGGCATGTCCCACCATCCCTTCGCCCACGCACGGACGCCGAGCTCGGCCCATTCGCGCACATACTCCGACATGCGCTCCGGAACCGCGCGTGGCATGGCACCGAGTGAATTGGAAACGAGATAGTTGCAACGGTCCAGGATTGGAAACTCCTCGCGAAAGCGAAGCAGCACATCATCCGCGTTTGCCGCCATGCTACTTACCTCGCAGCGACTTCTCGCGCGCCGCCCGGAACTCCGCGTCTGGATTCCAAATTGGAATCGTCGAACCATTTGCGAGCTGCACGCCAAACCGATAGCCGATGTCCGCCAGCTGAGCGGTACCGGTCAACGGCCACTGCGGGTTGAACTCATCCGAGGGTTGGTGATATCTGTTCGTGACGAAGTCCTCGTCGTGCGCCTTGCCCCAGCCAGCCGGCTTCCCGACGAAGTCGGTACCCGCGCCGATCGTCACCGATGGAATTCCGACCCGCGCTAGCGAGAAGTGATCGGAACGATAGAAGGAGCCAGCTTCCGGATGCGCGTCGGGAGATAACCGGATACTGTCAGGCTTCAGCATCGCCGCGAGTTCCGGTCCGAGCGAACTTTTGGTGTCGCCCATCACGAGCAGATCTCGCACCGGCCCGTCGGGGTTGGCCTCGTCAATGTTCAAATCCGCGATAATGTCTCGCGCTGGAACCGGCGGGTGCTCCCCAAAATACTGCGACCCGAGCAGCCCCGACTCCTCGGCTGTTACAAAGACGAACATGCGCGAGCGCTTTGGCTTGACCGACTCCAGTGCCGCTGCATGCGCAATCGCGAGCACTGCGGCAACGCCAGACGCATTGTCGTATGCACCATTGTAGATCGAATCACCCTTGATCGCCGGTCCGATACCGAAATGATCGTGATGCGCGCTGTACATGACGTATTGCGAAGCAAGTTTCGGATCCGATCCGTGCACAACTCCAACCACATTGTTGGCCGACAGATGTGCAACATTATTTACGAATGACATATCCATCGTTATGCCGGTTGCGACGGGTCGAAACTCGCGAGTGTCCGCCTGCTTCACGAGCGCGGTAAGATCCAGACCAGCCTGTTGCAGTAGACTTGCCGCAACGTCGTGCTGAATCCATCCGCGCACGCCGAGCGGCGTAGGCGCATTGGCCGGGCTGGGAAGCATTCGAATCTCCGAGGCCCACGACGAAACTACGACTTGCCACGGATAGCCAGCTTCATACGTGCTGTGAATGACGAGCATCCCCGCAGCACCCTGTCGCTCCGCTTCCTCGAACTTGTAAGTCCATCTGCCGTAGTACGTCATCGCCTTGCCGCCAAACAGACTCGGCTCCGCCGCGGTTGCCGGAGGGTCGTTCACCAGTACGAGGAGAATCTTCCCCTTCAAATTCATTCCCTTGAAATCATCCCACTTGTATTCCGGCGCTTTGGCCCCGTAGCCGACAAAAACAACTTCTCCTCGCGCCGCGCTCCGCGGCATCGCGGATCCTGCGAAGACCACGACATCTCGCGTTGACTGAAGATTCGCGCGAGCCTTGCCCGAAGCAGTTACCTTGATTGTGGCCGGTTCCGCGGTCACGACGTCAATCGGAACCTGCTGGAAATAAGAACCATTCATCCCTGGTTCCACTCCGTAGGACTCCAGTTGCGTGGCAATAAAATGTTCGGCAAGCGCGCCGCCCCGAGTCGCCGGCGCACGGCCCTCGAGCAAATCCGATGAAAGAAAGCGAAGATTTGCGCGGATCGCCGGGATGGACATGGTTGCCTGCGCGGCGCTCGACGATGAAACCGGCGACGGCGCTGATGGCGCGCACGAGATCACGACGAACGCCAAACCTGCGGGGATTGCTGGAGGGAACTTGGGCACTGTGGTCTTTCCTCTATTCGGGAGGGAGCACGAGAGGCTTCAACAGATAAATTACCCGCAATAGGGCGCGGCGGTATCCGCGTCACAAGTCAACCAGAGGGAAATGGCTTCTTCGTCACCG
>JBDTAB010000042.1:0-8461 GCA_039924865.1 Gemmatimonadaceae bacterium
TTCGGCGACAGCGTAATTGCCAAGAGCAAGCGACGCTTCACCCAGCCCAGTATAGGCCCTCGCATTCTGCGCGTCCTTCTGGATAACCTGATGAAATACGTCGGCCGCGCGCGATGGAGAACCAGCCTCCAGGAACAGGAAACCGATGCGATCTCTCATCGTCAGATCGTTGAGCGATTGATCCTGGATTGGGAGAAGCTCCGCAAGCAGCGCCTTCTGTGCTCCGGTCGCGGCGAGGAGATTAATGAGCTCGAAACGTGCCTGCAAACTGCTGCCCTGTTCACCAGCTCGCCAGCGCCCGTACACGGCGCGATGGTAGTACGCAATTGCGTCCTCGGTGTGACCCTGCTTCACGAGCACCTGCGCCAGGAGTTGGTTGGCTACGCCGTCTGTTGGGTCGGTCTGCAGGATCGAGCGAAGCAGTGCTTCTGCGGTCACGATATCTTCTGCGCGAACCATTACGCGCGCGAGCGCGACTCTGTACACAATATTTTCGCGGTCCATCGCCGCGGCGGTGCTGAACTGCTCGACGGCAGCATCCAACTCGCCTTTGTCGTACAGTCGCATTCCTTCCTGATAATTGTTAAGCGCTCGGGACCGCGCTTCATCCTTGTCGATGCGAGCGACGAACGTATCGAACACGAGGAAGAATGCAATCAGCGCCAGCACGACCCCAAAGGTCCCAATGAATACCGACGGCGACGCAGTGTTGACTGTCGCCGGCGAGGCTCCGCGGGGCGATGTGCCTACTTCCATGCAGATGTCCGAACCATGGTATCATCCACTCCGTACGCGTGGAGAATATCGGGCAGTGTCACAAGTCCAAGTAGAATACTCGTGTTTGCGCGACTGACGACGGGGAGCGTGTTGTGTTGACTTTCTCCCATTTGCGTTAGGGCCTGACCCAGCGTGTGATCGGTGTGAAGGTGCTCGAACTCTGCATCGGATTCACCGCTCGGCACTCGCGCGCGATCCATCACCTCCTGCACCGAGAGACTATCCCCGCTCTCTCGTGCGGCTTTCGCCAGATCTGCAATTCCAACCATTCCGAGGAATGTGCCGCCGCGCACGACGGGCCACGCGTCGAGCCGCGTGTCGTGAACGCGAGCGAGAGCGGCGCTGACGGGTAGCTCAGGCGGCAACGGCTCGGGTGGCTCGCGAATGGCTGCCACAACTCGCACGGAACCAGTCGTCGCGGCGCGAGTTGCCGCATCCGGCAAATGCAGCCCGTCCTGACGAGCGAGCGCGTCGTAAATGGGGACGTGCTGAAACTTCTGCGAGATGAAGTACGCGAGCATGTTCGCTATCATCAGAGGAACGATGATGGAATAATCGCGCGTTACTTCAAATATCATGATCACGGATGTGAGCGGCGTTCTGATAATGCCTGCGAAGGCGGCTCCCATTCCGACGAGCGCGTATGCGCCAGGCCCAGCGGTCATCGTTGGAAAGAATGAGTGCGCAATCTGACCGACCGCCGCGCCCAGCATCGCACCGATGAACATCGTTGGACCGAAGATTCCGCCCGCGTTTCCGGATGCGTAGCAAACGGCGGTTGCAACCAGCTTCAGCGCTGCGAGCATGACGACGACTCTGAGCAGCATGTCGCCATTCAGCACTTTCTCGACCTGGTCGTAGCCAACGCCGAGAACTTCGGGGACGAAGAATCCCATCAAACCCACCAGCAACCCGCCAGCGACTGGCTGGAGCCAGATCGACGCGTTCGGAAGCTGGCTGAATCTCTTCCGGAGGAAGAGCAACAACTTGACGAACGCGACCGACACAAAGCCACCAATGATGCCGAGCACTGCGTAAAAAAGGAGTTCGATCGGATTGACGAGGCTGTAACCTGCCACGTGGAAGAGCGGCTCATCGCCGAGAACGAGATGCAGCACCATCCACGAAGTCGCGGAGCTCAGCACTATCGAACCCAGGATAGGCGCCTGGAGGTCACCCATTATCTCTTCGAGAGCGAAGATTATCGCGGCGATCGGTGTGTTGAACGCAGCAGCGAGCGCCGCGGCTCCTCCAACTGGAATCAGCCACTTGACCTGATCCTTGCTCATTCCGAGTCGCCGTCCGATGACTGATGCGACGCCGGCTCCGATCTGAACCGCCGGCCCCTCGCGGCCGAGCGCTATGCCGCTGGCCAGCGATGCCGAGCACAGCCCGAATTTTCCGAGGACCGTGCGCAGGGAGATGTGGCCGTCGTGAATGAATACCGCCGCGCGCGTCTGGGGAATACCGCTTCCACGTGCGTTCGGGAAGTACTTGAAGAGCAGGTATCCCGTGGCGAGCGAGCCGACGGTTGGTACGAGCAGACGGCGCCAGCCTGACCCGCCGGGCGGATACATGTGCGCCGCCAACCGGCCCGTGAGCAGAATGAATGCGACGACAATCAGACCGACCAGCGCCCCTACTATGAGGCTCAGGACCAGGGCAAGGCGGTCCTCCTTGCGCCTGAGGTCTTCGACCAGCTCGTTAATGCGTGCTGACCAGCGCATGAGAGCGGACATCGATTGCGGAGGCGCTGCTAGCTTCGCCACTAGTCCGGCGCCGACGAATTCACTGCTGATGATCGAAGGTCTCGAATCGCGCTCATTCGGTAAGCTACTCCATGCGGTTCGGCTTCGTGCATGCATTCCAGACCCACAAGAACATCCAGCCGACGCTTCAGCTAGTGGGCGTCCTCACCACGTTTGTGGTTGGACGCGACGGCGAGCGCGTGTGGCGTCACACCGGCAACATCACGGGTGTGCTCGGCGACGCACGGAGCGAGATCGAGAAAGCAATTGGCGCAGGAGAGTAGCGAGCGACGGTCTTTGCTGGAGTGGTATAACGAAAATGCTTCTAGGCGGACAGAGCGTAGGACTCCAGAAATCCGCATTTTGAGCACCGGTACGTCGTAACTTTCAATTGTTGACGATTCTTCAGCTTGAGCCCGGTCCAAACGCTCCGTTCCGGTGCTCCGTCCGCCCACGTTTCCTGACCGACCCCCCCATAGGTTTGGTCCAGCACAAAACCCGCTTCCATGGTTCCGCTACACTTGGGGCACTTGTGCTCGCGCTCGATCATGTCTGATCTCCGTAGGTTGACTGAGTTCGACGTAACAGTATCCGGGGCCGATCAGTCTGGCAAGGTTCGTCAGCCAGAGCGTTTTTGATATTTTCGCACAGCGATACCGAGTACCGCCGCGCTTATCCCAGTGAGTGCCAGAAGATGTTGAGCCACGTCGCGCATCGTCGCACCCTTGAGTAGCACAGAACGCATCAGTGCGACGAAATGCGCGATAGGATTGATCTGGGTCGTCCATTGCGCCCAGGTCGGCATCGCGCGGATGGGCGTGAACAGGCCGCTCATCAGGAGATAGATCATCAGCAGCGAAAATGTCACGAACATGGCTTGCTGTTGCGTCTCCGCGACCGTCGATATCCAGAGCCCGATGCCGAGCGCGCCTATCATATAGATGGTCGCGGCAAAGAATATCAGGGTGAGGCTTCCCAACATGGGAACACCAAAGACGAATCGCGCGACGATGAGCCCCATGATGAGATCGGCCATTGCAAAGGTCCAGAGCGGGATCAGCTTGGCGGCGATGAACGTCGATCTGTCTATTGGCGTGACGTTGAGCTGGTCCAGCGTACCGGCTTCCTTCTCCCGGACGATGTTCATCGCAGTGAGCAGTGTGCCAACTATCGTGACCAGTACCACGAGGATACCTGGCACCATGTATTGGCGGTAGTCCAGTTCGACGTTGTACCATCCGCGTCGTTGCAGATCGATTGACGGATGCCCAGGTACAGGCACAAGGCTGCCGTCGCTACTCAACCGCGCAACTGGCGTTGGATTGATCCTCGCGCCAAACTCGTTGGCAGAGCTGGCAAGAATGGCGTTGGCGTAGGAAGTCATGACTCCAGCCGCCGCGCCATTCTCTGCGTTGAAGATGAGTTGCACCGGTGCGTGGCGATCACGCACAAGGTCTCGTTCGAAATTCGCGGGGATCACGAGGATCATGTCGGCCCGCCGCTCCAGCATCGCATCATCAGCTTCACGTGTGGTAGCGGAGGAGCCAGCCGGAACGAACCGCCCCGAGCCGGTGAGACGCGTGACCACATCGCGCGACGCGCTGCTATGATCCCTATCGATCACGTACATGCTGGCGCTGCGCACCTCGAATGTCACGGCGTTCGCGAGAACGAGAAGCTGGATGAGCGGCATGAAAATAAGCATCCCGAGTATCGTGCGATCACGCAGGATCTGCAGAAATTCCTTTCGCAGCAGAAAGCGAAGCGTCCTAACTTTCACGCGAGCCTCGGCTTGAAACGCCGAACCGCAGCGACGAGCAGCACGACGAGCATGACGGTCAAGACCGCCAGCTCTCTCCACAGATACCGGACACCTACGCCCTCGAGCATGATCCCGCGCGCGATTACGATGAACCAGCGTGCCGGCACCACGAACGTTACGATGCGCAACCAGCCGGGCAGGCTCGCAATCGGGAATATCAGACCGGATAGCAACGTGCTCGGCAACATGGTTCCCACAACCGCGGCGAGCATCGCGGCGCGCTGCGATGAAGTTACCGCTGCGACCAGAACGCCGAGTGAGAGACCCACCAGCGAGTACAGAATGCTGGAGACAAGCAACAGAGTTAGACTCCCACGGAACGGCACGTGGAACACAATCCACGCGGCAAGCAACGCGGTGACGACGTTCGCCACTGCGAGTAGCAGGTAAGGCACCACCTTGCCGAGTATGATCTGCCAGGGACGAAGCGGCGATACCAGTAATATCTCGAGCGTTCCGCGTTCCTTTTCGCGCGATAGTGATATCGCTGTCATGAGCGCCGTGACAAGCGTCAGCACCAGAGCGATGAGCCCGGGTACGAAGAGGTTCACGCTTTCGAGCGTGGGATTGAATCGCATACGCAGCTCGGGAACGATCCTCACGCGCCGACCGACTGCGCCAAGCTCCGCCTCGTAGCTCGCAATCACAGCCGTGGCATACGCCGTCATCGCGCTTCCCGTATTGGGATTCGACGCGTCTCCGATGAGCAGCAGACGGGCCGGCGTTCCATCTCCAAGCGATCTGGCGAAACCGGGCGAGAATACAAGCGCCAGGTCGGCGCCGCCTCGTCGAAACAGCGATTCCACGCCGTCAATTGTCCGCGCAGTCCCGACGATCTCAAAGCGTGGGTTGCCGGCAAAGCGACTACGCAGGGCGGTCGTCGCGTAGTCTGGCGCCGGGTCGACGACGGCGACGCGCACCTGGTTTATGTCATCGCGCAGAGCGAACCCGAACAGGACCACCATCACCATGGGCAGCAACAGCAAGATCGTCAGCGTCTGGCGATCGCGCATGATGTGTCGCATCTCCTTGACGACGAATGCGCGAAGCGCTGATCTACGGCTTTCCATCATCAGGCTCAGGCGGATTGCGCATGCGACGCTTCGGCGGGGCGCACGAGGTGCAGGAAGACCTCATCCAGTGTGGCAGCGCCAAACTTCTGCTTCACCTCGGTCGGCGTTCCCATCGCGGCGATGCGACCGTCAACCATGATTGATATGCGATCGCAATACTCGGCTTCGTCCAGATAATGAGTCGTAACGAATACAGTGGTGCCCCGTTCGGCGACCGTGTAGATCATCTCCCAGAACTGTCGTCGAGTGATGGGATCCACTCCGCCCGTCGGTTCATCCAGAAAGACAACTGCTGGTTCATGCAACATCGCTACGGAGAACGCGAGCTTTTGTTTCCAGCCGAGCGGTAGGGAAGCGACACGTTCGTCTCGAGAGTCGTCGAGCTGGAGCTCTCGTATCAAGCTGTCGCCGCGATCGCGAATCACATCGTCGCTCAAGCCGTAAATCCCGCCGTACAGCGTGATGTTCTCGCGAACAGTGAGGTCATCGTACAGCGAGAATCGCTGACTCATGTAGCCGATGTGACGCCGTACGTCTTCCGCCTGCGTCGCGACATCGAACCCTGCGACGCTCGCATCGCCAGATGTCGGCGCCAGGAGGCCGATGAGCATCTTGATCGCTGTGGTCTTGCCAGCTCCATTCGCGCCCAGGAATCCGAACACCTCGCCGCTTTGCACATCGAAGCTGATCGAATCGACTGCCGTGAAGCTACCGAACCGGCGCGTCAGGTCCTTCACCGCTATCGCCGTCGTCACGCGGCCACCTTCTCCAGTCGTGCCGGCTTTCCCATGAGTTCCATGAACGCATCCTCGATCCCGGCGTGAATCGGCGCCACGCGCACATCCGTGAATCCATCGTTGGTGAGGCGCGCACGAAGTTCATCAGCGATACGCTCCGGTGCCAGATCGGTGCGTGCGTCGCTGTAGTGCAGTTCATCGCCGAACGGGTAAACCAGTTTCGCGTGCGGATAGTCCCGTGCGGCCTGGATCAGCTTGTGCCGTTCGCGAGCGTGCAGTGCGAGCAACGGATATGGGTACCGTGCCGAGATCGCGGCTGGTGGATCCACCGCGAGAACACGACCTTGCTGCATGAGCGCCACCCTGTCGCAGCGCGTTGCCTCGTCCATGTACGCGGTCGACACGAGAATGGGGAGACCGGATTTCCTGAGGACGTCGAGCAGATCCCAGAACTCGCGACGTGAAACCGCATCCACACCCGTCGTGGGCTCGTCGAGGAACAGAACTTTTGGGCGATGCACGAGCGCGCAACACAACGCCAGCTTCTGCTTCATTCCGCCCGACAGGTCACCAGCGTGCCGATCCTTGAACGGTTCTATCTGATCATAGATCGGCGCAATGATCGAACGGCCTTCATCTATCGTTGTGCCAAACACCGAAGCAAAGAAGCTGAGGTTCTCCTCGACACTCAAGTCCGGATAAAGGGAGAACCGTCCCGGCATGTATCCTACGCGCGACCGGATCGCCCACATATCGCCGACCACGTCCAGGCCAAGTACTGTCGCTGTGCCTGAATCCGGAATCATCAGGGTGGTCAGGATCCGGAACAGAGTCGTCTTCCCGGCACCATCGGGCCCCACGAGACCGAAGAGCTCGCCAGGTGATACGTCGAACGACACGTCGTCCAGTGCCACAGTATCGCCGAAGCGTTTCGACACTCCGCGCACTTCCAGGGGCGACGTCGGCGTCGCAGTTTCGTGATCGCTCATGACCCTGACGGTGCCGGCGATGACGACGTCGGTGCCCCACCCAACGACAGATCAGCGGGCATTCCGATCTTGAGAGCGCCCGCGTGGTTGGCTACTCGCACCTTGATGGCGTACACGAGGTCCGCGCGTTCGTCGCGTGTCTGCACCGGCGTCGGTGTGAACTCGGACCTGGACGAGACCCAACTGATCGTGCCGGGTAGCGTCATCATGCTCCCACCGTTATCCACGTGTACGTTCACCGTCTGACCCACCCGGAACGACGAGAGCTGCGGTTCGCTGACATAGGCGCGCAGTTCGAGCGTGTCGAGGTTGGCAATCCGATACAGCGGTGTGCCAGGTTGCACCATTTCGCCAGCGCGTGCGTAGGTCGTCAGCACCGTACCTGCGGTCGGGTTCGTGACACGGCTCTTCATTATCCGTTCCCGAATCTGAGCCACCTGTGCGTCAGCGGATGCGGCTTCCATGCCGACACTCCTGGTCTGCGCCTTCGCAACCTCGATCTGCGCCAGCAACGTCCGATATTCCCGCTCGGCCTGATCCAGTTGCTGCGCGGTCGCCGCCTGTTCGGCCTTCAGTCTCTGTGTACGTTCGTAGGTGCGCTGAGATACATCGCGCTGCACCAACAGCACGTTGAGCTGTCTAGCCGCTTGTGTTTCACGTTCGTTGGCCGCGTTGCGTTGCGCTTCTATCTGCTGCTGTTGCAGCGCCAGTTGCGTTGTGTCGATGATTGCAACGTCCGCACCGGCGGCAAGCTGCATCCCCTCCACGGGTGTGAAGCGTTCTATCTGGCCGCTGGTCTGCGCGGAAACCACGACTTCGGTCGCCTCGAAGTTGCCATACGCGTCCGGCGTGGTGCCTCCCTTGCAACCGATGGCCGCGAGCGCCACGATTGCCGCCAGCGCCAAGCCGCGCAGTTTGATATCGGACCGCGTCATTGCTGAACTCCCAACCCAAGTGAAGTGAGGAAATTGGCGCGAGCCTGCGCGAGCTGAACCCGGTGCGTAGCTCGCGCAAGTCGTGCGTCGAGCAGATCGGTTTCCCGATCCACGTATTCTGGTGCCATTATGACGCCTTCCGAGAATCGAAACGCCGTTTCGCGCAGGATCCGCTCGCGCAGCGCAACGATGGCGTCGTCGTCTGCGAGCGTTTTTGCAAGCTGATCAATTGACGCCGCGTCGCGAGTGATCCCACGCCGCACTGCCTGTTCGAACGCAGCCTCGTTGGTAGCGACAATCTGTCGCTGCAGATCGAGCACCTCACGATCACGTCGCGTGCCGCCCCAGTTCCACGGTGACCACTTTACCTGAACGCCGGC
>JBDTAB010000043.1:0-3738 GCA_039924865.1 Gemmatimonadaceae bacterium
TACTCGCGATCGTGGGTCAGGCGTCGACGATGGCGCTCGGCGGGCGCTATCAGCAGGAAGTTGATCTCAACGTGCTGTTCAAGGATGTCGCGAGTGAGTACTGCTTCACAATCACGAACCCGGTCGCTACGCGTCACGTGGTGGATCGCGCGATACGAATCGCGATGGCAACTCGCTCTGTAACGTGCATTATCGTCCCCAAGGACGTGGCCGAGCTGGATGCGGTGGAGCATCCGCCGCACACGGCCAATACTGTCCACACAGGCGTAGGATTCACCGACCCTCGCGTCATCCCGCACGATGAGGATCTTAAGCGCGCCGCCGATGTACTGAATGCCGGAAAGAAGGTAGCGATGCTCGTAGGCGCTGGCGCGATGCACGCCGCGGATGATGTTATTGCGGTCGCGGATCGCCTGGGTGCGGGTTGCGCAAAGGCTCTGCTTGGAAAGGCGGTGCTGCCGGACGATTTGCCATGGGTAACCGGAACCATAGGCCTGCTCGGCACGCGGCCGAGCAACGACATGATGCGCGAGTGTGACACCCTGTTGATGATCGGGTCGACGTTCCCGTATGGACAGTTCCTCCCGAAGGAGGGCGATGCGCGCGGTGTGCAGATTGACGTGAATGGCAAGAATCTGAGTCTGCGATTCCCGATGGAAGTAAATCTCACCGGAGACGCCGGCGACACGCTCCGCGCACTGCTTCCCCTCCTTACGCAGAAGACCGACACTGCATGGCGTGATCATATAGCGTCGAATCGCGAGGAGTGGAAGAAGGTTGACGAGAGTACCGCGAACGTAGCTGCCAACCCGATAAATCCCGCGAAACTGTTCGCGGAGCTATCACCACGCCTTCCCGACAATTGTATTCTGAGCGGTGATGCTGGAACGGCCACGAACTGGCTCGCGCGGTATCTCCAAATGCGGCGCGGGATGAAATTCGCACTATCGGGGAGCCTCGCGACCATGGGTCCCGCTGTTCCATACGCGATCGCTGCCAAGTTCGCGTATCCAGATCGGGTTGCGATCGCGATGACCGGTGACGGCGCGATGCAGATGAACGGGATTAATGAACTCATCACGGTCGCGAAATACTGGAAGCGTTGGAGCGATCCCAGAATCATCTTTCTGGTCCTCAACAACCGAGATCTGAATCAGGTGTCGTGGGAGATGCGGATCGAGAACGGCGACCCCAAGTTCGACGCATCTCAGGATCTTCCGGACTTTCCCTATGCTCGCTACGCGGAGCTGCTCGGCTTCAAAGGGATTCGCGTCGACAAGCCCGAACAGATCGGAGCCGCATGGGATGCCGCGCTATCGTCTGATCGGCCCGTTGTGCTGGAAGCAATCACCGATCCGGATGTGGCGATCCTGCCGCCGCACATAAGCTTCGAGCAGGCAAAGAATTTCCTGACCGCACTCATCAAGGGCGACCCGGACGAAATGGGGATCATGACGGCATCATTCAAGGAAGTATTCGCGGCGCGATTCCCCGACGGCGACAAAGACTAAAGTGGCATGGAGCATCGGCAGCCGCGTTCCGGTGGAGAAGATTGCTGTGTCGACATACCGCATTCCGACGGACGAACCAACGGAATCCGATGGCAGCTTGATCTGGGACTCGACGACGATGGTGGTAGTCGAGGTCAGCGGCGGCGGAGTAACCGGGATTGGCTACACATATGCTGACGCAGCGGCCGCGGTGGTGATCCGTGACACATTAGCGAATGTCGTGCGCGGTCAGGATGCGATGGCAAATGGGATGATTTGGGCCGCGATGGTGGCATCCATACGCAACCTCGGCCGTCCGGGAATCTGTGCCATGGCGATTTCGGCGGTTGACGGAGCACTTTGGGACCTGAAGGCGCGACTACTCGATGTTGCACTTGTAACACTTCTCGGTGCGGTGCGTGACAGCGTGCCAGTGTATGGAAGCGGGGGTTTCACATCGTATTCCGTCGCAAAGCTTCAGCGGCAGCTCGCAGGCTGGGTAGAAGAAGGGATCACACGCGTGAAAATGAAGATCGGGCGGGATGCGATGGCGGATATCACCAGAATCGCGGCCGCGCGCGCCGCGATCGGAGAGAGCACTGAATTGTTTGTTGATGCCAACGGCGCGTACCCTCGCAAGGTTGCCCTCGCGCAAGCGACACGGTTCGCCGAGTCACGTGTGTGCTGGTATGAGGAGCCCGTATATCATCTCGATCTTGAGGGGTTGCGAGTGTGTCGAGATCGCGCACCGGTCACGATGGAGATATCAGTGGGCGAGTACGGCTACGACCCGATGAACTTTGCGAACATCATTCAGGCTGGAGCGTGCGACGTGCTTCAGGCAGATGCATCACGCTGTGAGGGAATCACCGGGTTCCTGATGGCCGACGCGTTGTGCGAAGCGCACACACTTCCGCTCTCTACCCATTGTGCGCCCTCGCTGCACGCACATCCAGCGTGTGCGGCCAAGCGAGTAAGGCACGTGGAATACTTTCACGACCACGTTCGAATTGAGAAGATGTTCTTCGACGGTGTGTTGGTTCCGGTTGACGGAGCACTGCATCCGGATCTTTCACGTCCAGGCCTCGGCCTCGACTTCAAGCGGCAGGATGCTGCCGCGTTTGCGATATGACAAAACTCACCAACGCCGCCCCCTCCACGCCCATGCGTGGGCCGCTGCCAACCGCCGGCCCCAAACTCCCGTCTCCGCCCCCCAGGCCTGACGCAGTGCATCCAGAGCAGGCCGGAGTTGACATTCCGGCACTGGCAGCGGCGCTCAAGAGGGTCGTGCGCGGAGAGGTGCGCTTCAACGACGGCGATCGCGCGTTGTATTCCACTGACGCTTCCAATTATCGGCAAATTCCGATTGGCGTCGTGGTGCCGTGCGATGTGGACGATGTGGTCGAGGCGATTGCCGTATGCCACGCGCATGGAGCGCCGGTGTTCGCACGCGGTGGCGGAACCGATCTCGCCGGTTCGACGTGCAACGCCGCTGTCGTGTTCGACATGAGCAAGCATCTCAACCACGTCCTGGAGATCAACTGGGATGAAAAGTGGGCTCTCGTCGAGCCCGGCACGGTATTGGACGATTTACGCAATAAAGCCGAGGAGCGGAACCTCACGTTCGGTCCGGATCCGGCTACTCACGATCGCAATACGCTGGGTGGGATGATCGGCAACAATTCCTGCGGTATGCACGCGCAGATGGCAGGAAAGGTCGAAGAGAACACACTCGAGCTTGAGATACTCACGTACGATGGGCTCAGGATGTGGGTCGGGCCGACCACCGACGAGCAACTTGAGACTCTGATCGAAGCCGGCGGGCGGCGCGGAGATATTTACGCCGCGCTCAAGCGCATTCGCGATAAATACGCCGATCAAATTCGCGCGAAGTTTCCGCATATACCGCGACTGATCTCCGGATACCCGCTCCAGCAGCTGTTGCCGGAGAATGGGTTCAACGTCGCGCGCGCTCTTGTTGGCACGGAGAATACCTGTGTCACGGTATTGCAGGCGAAGCTGCGGCTCGTAAACAGTCCGCCGGTCCGCACTCTCGCGGTTTTGGGATTCCCGGACATCTTCACCGCCGGCGATAACGTCGAGTTCTGCAACAAGCACAAACCGATCGCGCTCGAAGGGCTCGACTCGAGCATGTTCACATACATGACGAAGAAGGGGATGTCGACCGCTGGCCGAGATATGATGCCAGATGGCAACGGATGGCTGATCGTCGAGTTTGGAGGCAATT
>JBDTAB010000044.1:0-2863 GCA_039924865.1 Gemmatimonadaceae bacterium
GACAGGAAGACTCTGTCGCGCGAGTGCAGGCGGACTCGATCCTCGTCCAGCTACGGAAGGGGGCGGACTTTGCGGAAATGGCGAAGAAATACTCGATGGATCCGAGTACGAAGAACGTTGGCGGCGATCTCGGTTGGAACCGCAGAGGTGGCAGCCCGGGCCAAGCGGCACTGGTGCCAGCGTTCGAATCGATGATGTTCTCGTTGCGTCCTGGCGAGCTCAGCCCGCTTGTTCGCACGTCGTATGGTTACCACATCATACGCGTCGATCGCGTGCAGCCCGGTGAGGTCAAGGCTCGGCATATTTTAATCGCTCCGACCGTAGACTCGAACGACGTTCATCTCGCATTGCTACGCGCAGATACCGTCGCGGCCAAATGGCGCAAGGGCGCAAGTTTCGATACGCTAGTCGCCAAGTATCACGATCCAGCGGAAGACAAGGGCATCGTGCAGGCATGGCCCGTGGACTCGTTGCCGCCAGCCTACCGGACGGCATTGGCAGATCTGAAGACGAATGACGTATCTCAACCCTTTCCCCTGATAGCTCCAAGCGGCGGGACCAAGTACGCCGTGATCAAGGTTACAGCGGAAACCAAGGCGGGTGAGTATTCGGTGCCAGCAATTCGTGAAAAGATTCGAGCGCAACTCGCGGACGAGAAGCAGGTTCGTGCGATGCTCGACGAGCTCCGTAAGGAAACCTACGTCTCCATCAGGTTGTAACCGTGGCCGCTGACGCCTACCGGCCGCGGCTTGCGGTCACGGTCGGCGATCCGCGCGGCATCGGCCCAGAAATTATCCGCGCAGCGCTGAGTGACTCAGCGCTGCGTTCCATTTGCGAGATGATTGTTGTGGGACCGGACGGCGCGGACGTGGCTGTAGATGTCGTAACAGGCAGATGGAGTGCGGGCGGGACCGAAGCCGCGGCCGGTCGCGCGAGCGGCGACGCAATCGCGCGGGCGGTCGAGCTCGCGCTAGCGGGAGATGTCGATGGAATCGTCACCGCACCGATCGACAAGTTCGCACTGTTCTCTGGCGGCTACGATTATCCGGGCCATACCGAGATGCTCGCCGAGCTGACGGGTTCCCGCGTCGCGATGATGCTCGCGTCGGACAGGCTTCGAGTCGTGCTCGCGACCACGCATATAGCACTGCGCGATGTGCCGCGCATGTTGACTATGGAGGCGGTCGAATCAGCAGCCCGGGTAACCAGGACCGGGCTTCGCGAATGGTTTGGAATTGCGTCTCCGCGCATCGCACTCTGCGCCCTGAACCCGCATGCCGGCGATCATGGCCGATTTGGCGACGAGGACGATGTGCTGCTTGCGCCGGCCGCGCGTGCATCTGATTTGTTTGGACCGTTTCCGGCCGACACGGTGTTCGTGCGCGCGCTGCACGGCGAATTCGACGCCGTGATTGCGCCGTATCACGATGTCGGAATGACGGCAATAAAAGTCGCATCGTTCGGGAGCGCGGTGAACGTTACGCTCGGCCTTCCGTTTCCACGCACCTCACCCGATCACGGTACCGCGCTGGACATTGCAGGTCGCGGTCTGGCGCGTCCGACGAGCTTTATCGCCGCGACTCGGCTGTGTGCTGAGATAGTTCAGCGTCGCCGCCAGGCGTAGCGCCGGGCGTAGCGCCAACAAATTCCACGCCGAGCGCTTCGATCTTGCGCCCGTCCATCTCCTGGACGATGAAGGTCGCGTTTCCAGTCTGTTGCCGGTCGCCCACGATTGGCAATCTCCCGAGCTGCCCGAATACGTAGCCGCCGACCGTAGTGTAATCCTCTTCGGGAATCGTAGTGCCGAATTGTTCGTTGAATTCGGAGATGCTCGTGGCACCGGAAATCACCGTTTCGCCGTTGGTCGTTGTGCGCACATCGACTTCCTCGCCGATGTCGTATTCATCGAGAATCTCTCCGACGATTTCCTCTAGGAGATCTTCCATTGTCACGATTCCTGCCGTGCCGCCGTACTCGTCCAGCACGATTGCCATGTGCTCCTTGCGCCGCTTGAAATCGGCGAGAACATCCTCTACCTCGCGCGATCCGGGAATGAAGTACACCGGACGCATGAGCGGTTTGAGTACAAATTCGGCGGGGCGACGTGCAAGGATCGGAATGAGATCCTTTGAGAGGATGATTCCAACGATGTCGTCGATCGTTTCTTCGTAAATCGGGTAACGCGACAGTCCACTTTCGCTGACCAACTCGATTATGTCGTCAAGCGTTGCTGTTGCGTCGATCGCGACTATCTCCGTGCGCGGCGTCATCACCTCGCGAGCGTTCTTTTCGGAGAATTCAAATACCGCGTCGAGAAGCGCGGCATCGTACTCCTCGATCGCGCCGCCTTCCTCGCTCTGTTCCACGAGCATGCGCAGTTCTTCGGGCGAGTGTACTGATTCCGCCAGCGGCACGGGCTTTTCGCCCAGCATGTGCATTACACCGACCGCTGACCGGTTGAGCAGCCAGGTGAATGGCCGCGCGACCCATGCGAATGCGAGCAGTCCAGGCGTGAGGTATCTCGCCCACTTCTCAGGCTGGTTGAGAGCGAACGTTTTTGGTGTCAGCTCGCCGAAAACAACTGTCATGTACGTGACGAAGGCCAGTGCGATTACCGTGGCGATGGTCGCGCGCGTTGCGACCGCGATTCCGAGCGGCAGGCTTGCGAACGACTCGGCGAACGATTGTACCAGAAGGGATTCGGCGATCCACCCGAGCAGGAGGCTCGTGAGAGTTACGCCGAGTTGGCTCGCGGAAAGTGCCGCTGAGAGATTTTTGGTGGCCTTGAGCGCGACGCGGGCGAGCCCGTCGCCAGTTCGCGCCATGGCTTCAAGGCGCGTCTTTCGGGATCGGACGAGGGCAA
>JBDTAB010000045.1:0-2879 GCA_039924865.1 Gemmatimonadaceae bacterium
CGGCGACGCGCTACAATCGAGCGTCGCTGGTTCCGGGAACCACGCCCGGAGCCACGGCACCGTTCGCGTCCATGTCGGTAACGGGCGGGATCGTCAACGCGTACAACGCGCTCAAGCTTGCGAAGGAGCGGAGCGGGGGCGCAAAGTAAGAGCCCGGAAAGAGCCAAATGGGAGCCCAGGTGACGGTGCCAAAGTGCAGTCTCGCAGGCCAGCCACAATGATTGTATTATTTGCGCGCTAGCGGATTTCCTCCGTAGAAGAATTCCCAACAAGGTGATTGTCTCATGCGAACACCCATTCTCCTGTCGGTCGCCATTCTCACAGCACTCCCCGTTGCGGCGCACGCACAAGCGCGAGGCGCGACGCCGTGCACGACTGCCACTGTCTCGTGCGAGCAGTGGATTACGTACGGCAAGGGGCCGGCACGTTCGATGGTCTACGCCACTTATTCGCTGAACCGTCCGAATAGCAAGATTATGCGCGCACTCATCATGGTCCATGGTGCGCTGCGCAACGCAGATCATTACTTCCGCACCGCGACCGCTGCCGGTTTTCTTGATGGCGCGCTCGACAACACGGTGATCATCGCACCTCGTTTCGCGGCGAGCCGCGACGAACATGCGACAAACGAGGTGATGTGGCCGGAACGCGGGGATACATGGCGATCCGGCGGGATGTCGCCGTCGAATCCCACGCTCTCGGCGTTCGACTTTGTGGATGAGATTGTGAGGACGCTCGCCAACAAGAAGGTATTCCCCAACCTCAAGCAGATAGTTGTATCAGGTCATTCGGCTGGCGGGCAGTTTACCAATCGGTACGAAATGTCCAACAAAGTCGACGGAACGCTGACTGGCGTGCGCATTACATATGCAGTCGCGAACCCGTCGAGCTATGCGTGGCCAGCTGCAGTACGGCCGCTACCGGTGGGCGATGCTGATCCGGCGACTGCCGACAAGGAAGCGCTTGGACCGGCCGGCGAGAAGGTTCACACGGATTTCACATACGGCCTGTTCGATTCCACAAAGGTCCCGCGTTACAACCATTGGCCTGCCGGTCTTGAGAACAGAACTGGCTACACGGCTCAGATGAGCGATGCGCAGCTCATCAAGCAACTCGTGACGCGCCCGACAACATACCTGCTGGGTCAGGTGGACGTCCTGCCGCTTGGCGGCTTCGACTCTTCGCCGTCGGCGATGGCGCAGGGACCAACGCGGCGCGCGCGCGGTGAAGCGTTCTTCAAGTATGTGAACGAAACACTCGGCGCAAAGCATAATGCCATCATCGTCTCGGAATGCGGCCACAACGATCGCTGCATCTTCACGACGAAGGAAGTTCTGCCAGTGATATTCCCGAAATAGAGCAGGCTCACCGCTTGACGTCGAGGTAGTACTCGGCGTCGAGTGCTGCCCAAAGAGGTGTCGATGGCCAATTTTGTTCTCGTTGTCGACCCTGATTCGGAGCGGCGCGAGGCGTTTTTCCGGAAGGCCGTGATGCAGATTGAGCCCGTTCCGGGGCTCACGTGTGGCGCTGTGTCATCGGGAAATTTCAAGGCAATATGGGCAGCCGGGGAGCGCGCGCCGCTCGCGTCGCTCTCCGATGATCAAGGAGCCGCGCTCCTGATCGGCGATGCCATTGTTGATGACGGATCGCGAGTTGATGCGCTTCGGTTGCGGTTGTTGTGGAACGATCTCGACTCGCAGAGCGCGCCATTCGATGGATACCACGCAGCAGTCGTGTACGACGCCAGGCAGGGACTGCTTGCGGGTGCGGACCTTATCGGGATGTTCCCGTTTTACTGGTGGGCCGCTAATGGGGTGCTGCTAGCTGGTTCGAGTCCCGAACTATTTCGGCTGCACGCTGCCTTCACTCGGCGCGTCGACAGGGAAGGGTTGGTTGCGATTCTGATGACGATGCACTCGGTCGCTGGACGGACACTGTTTGATGGGGTGCACCGTCTTAAAGCCGGCCACATGCTGCGTTTCAGCCCTGACGTTGCAGCGGAAGAGCGAGAGCAGTATCGACTCCCGGTCTCAGATCGATACCAAGATCTCCCCTTTACAGCTCAGGTAGAGCTGTTGCATGAATCACTAATGGATTCGACGCGGCGCCACGTTTCACTCGACGAATCGTGTGCGCTGTCCCTATCTGGTGGTCGAGACTCGCGCCTGCTGGCCGGCTTGCTTAGCAGGCGAGGCGACAATGTGTGTGCGGTAACGTTTGGGAAGTCGGATGACGTGGAGATGAATTGCGCGATGGCTGTTGCCCGAACAAGCGGGTTCGGGCAACAGCTACTGCCGCTTGAGATGGACGAGAATGGCGAGTGCGGTATGCGTCACGCGCGGTGGCTTCACTGTACGACCGGCTTCAATTCGATATTTCACTGGGGTTCCGCAAGCCGACTTCGTGAGGCACCTGCACGATTGGTCACCGGCTATGGTATGGACGCGACCGTCGGAGGCTCACACCTGACGTGGGCGTACGACAAGTCGAGCCGTTCCATGTCGTTCGATAATTTCTTTGCGAGCATCAATGCTTACGGGTTCGCCGAGAGCGTGTTATGTCGATTGATTCGTGGTAATGATGCAGCCGATCTTGTTGAACACGGCAAGGCGACGATCCGGCATATTTATGAATCCTACTCCGATGTCGAATCGCAGCGAGCGTGGTGTTTTGATTTGCATCACCGTCAGCGTTTTCACATTGGAAACTCGCCATGGCTGTTGTCTTACGGCAGCTGGCCTGTCCAACCAGCGACTGACCGTGGCGTCCTTGAAGTCGCGGGTGGCCTCCCAATGTCCACAGTTGCAGAGCGGCGTGCGCAGGATGAGATGATACGTCGCTTCTATCCGAGGCTCGCCCAGCTTCCGTTGGACAGGAAC
>JBDTAB010000046.1:0-2893 GCA_039924865.1 Gemmatimonadaceae bacterium
AGCCGGTCTGCAGGAGGCCTGATGCAATCCCACGTGTTTTGGCTGGGATCGTCTCCATGGTGAGCGAGGCACCAAGTCCCCACTCTCCGCCCATGGCAAATCCGAATGCAGCGCGCAATATGAGCAGCACGACAAGAGTCGGTGCGAATGCAGATGCAAACTCGATGATCGAGAACAGCAGAATGTCGATCATCAAGACTGGTCGGCGACCGTAGCGATCGGCCAACATGCCGAATACAAGCGCGCCGAGCGGGCGAGCGGCGAGTGTGAGAGTGAGTGCGAATGCTACTGATTTTACATCGGTGCCGAATTCCTTCGCGATGGCGCCGAGCATGAACACCATGAGGAAGAAGTCGAATGCATCGAGAGTCCAGCCGAGGAAGCTGGCGACCAGCGCGCCGCGCTGATTGCTATCGAGTTCCTTCCATTGGGAGATTGCGCTCATCCCAGCAGATCGAACCTGACTCCTCGTCTCGCTCGGCGGCGCTTGCGAGGACCGAAGCGATACAGCTGCGCCGGCCGGCCGCGTCCTTCGCTGCGCCACTCGTCTGTTGGTTCAACGAGTGCAGCCGCCGCAAGAGCGCGTCGAAAACTCGCCTTGTGTAGTCGGCGTCCGAGCAGCATTTCGTACATCTGCTGCAGCTCGCTCAATGTGAATGTCGCCGGCAACAGTTTGAATGCAACCGGATCCAGATCCAGTCTGTCGCGTACTTCGGCCACCGCTTCCTGCAGCATCTGACCTTGGCGTTCGGCGAGAGGCGGGAGATCGCTCAATCGGAACCATGCGAAATGTTCGTCGGGAACTGTGCTCTGTCCCATTGGAACAAGCGCGACGTAAAGGATCGAGAGCTCGGAATCGCCGGGATGTGGTCCGCCCGTGAATGCGCCGACTTGCGTACTCCAGATTGTAGCAGTCCCGGTGGAGTTCCGTATTGCGCGCTGCGACAAATCCGGAAGTCCTTCACCGGTTTTTGCTTCAGTCCACGGGATTACCCACCTTGTGGACCGGTCGCGTCCTCCTGCAGGGCGTCGCTCAAGTAAAACCGCGAGCTCATCATCCTTCGGCGTCAGTGCGACTACATCAACACTGTACCGCTGACGTTTCCCGCGGGGCTCTCTGCTCACGAAGCAAATTAGTCACATAATGTGACTAAAGTCAAGGACGATTCACAATCGAATCACCGTAATGTCAGTGCAGTTGATATACGACTTTAACGCCTCAGGGTCAAGCCATCTCCGCGCATTGCGACTGGCGGGATCGTGATCGGTAGATGGCCCAATGGCGGCGTTACGCCGAGTAGAACGCGCGCAGCTGAATTCTGACTCACCGGTGCGCTGTCCCATGCAACGACGTATTCGGGTGCAGTGGGGATCTGCGATAGGAGATACGGATTTCCGAACGCGACCACGACGACTTTTCTTCCTTTCTCGACCATCCGTCCAATCCAGTCGGCAAACGTTTGCGGTGCATCGACACTCGTCACATTCCAGCTTTGACCTACATATGAGGACACGATAGTGACATCCGCCGAGTCCGCCATGTTCTCAAGACGCGCATAATTGACGGCGGGATCGTCGGAATTCACAAACTCCTGTTGCAATCCGGGGACCGCTTTTGCGACTGTGGCGTTGAACGCGGAGCCAGCGGCGAGATCAGTTCGGCGCGCGACAGTTATGGATAGGACTTTCGTTCCGGTTTCGAGCTTGAGCGGCAGCATGTGCAGCGAATCGCGCACGACGGTGATGGAGCGATCTGCGGCGGCCTGTGCTGCTGCGACGTGTGCGCTATCTCCGACGATTGCGCGGAGGGAGTCCAGATTGACGTAGCGTTCGCGATCGAGGTGCAGAAGGCGTTTGGTCGCGAGGATGCGGCGTGCCGATTCGGAGACTCGCGTTTCGGTGTAGCGTCCTTGTGTCACGCCGTCGACTACCGCGTCGATGGCAGCTGGCACGTCAACTGGCTGGATGAGGACGTCAACGCCGGCCGCGACGGCCCGCTTGATCGCCTCCGTGGCACCGTACATGTCTGTCACGCCCTTCATGTCCATTGCATCGGAGATGATGAGACCGTTGAAGCCAAGCTCGTTGCGGAGGAGCTTTGTAATGACGTTGTGGGAGAGTGTGCCCGGCACACCGGTACTATCGAGGGCCGGCATGGAGCCATGGAAGGTCATCACGGCGCCAACGCCCGCCTTGATAGCTGCGCGAAAAGGGACCAACTCGACCGTATCAAGCCGAGCCCTGGTGACGTTCACCACAGGGAGTGCGAGGTGGGAGTTGGTTTGCGTATCGCCGTGCCCCGGAAAGTGCTTGGCTGTCGCGATCATGCCGTTATTCTGCACTCCGTGGATGAAAGCCGCGCCCAGTCTGGCTACCGCCTGTGGGTTTTCTCCGTAGGAACGGGTGTTTATTACCGGGTTTTCGGGGTTGTTATTGACATCCATCACCGGCGAAAAGTTGATGTGAATGCCGAGCGCCCTGCCTTCGATCGCCGTGATGGTGCCTTCGGTATAGGTGAGGGTTGTATCGTTGATGGCACCGTAGGCCATTTCTGATGGGAAGACCGTAGCACCGCCCAGGTCGATCCCGTTGGGGACAAAGTATCCGCCGCGGGCGCGCATTCCGGCGCCGGTTTCGAGGTCGGCGCCGACCAGGAGTGGCAGGTCGCTGAGCCGTTGGAGAGCGTTGAGCTTGACCGCCATCTCGATCGGCGACCCAATGGACATGAGGATTCCGCCGACCTTCTGGTCTTTGACGTAGGATGTGATCCGCCGCCAGCTTGGCGCATCGGCGGGGACGTAGTCAGCGTAGATGTTGGGCCAGACCATCTGTGCCGCGCGATCCCTGAGCGTCATGTTGACGAGAACAGAGTCTGCCCAACGGACTGCCGCAG
>JBDTAB010000047.1:0-8337 GCA_039924865.1 Gemmatimonadaceae bacterium
GAAACACTTCTGCAACTCGTTGACGCAGATTCGAGCCGTTACTTCATTCCAGCGGTCACAATCAACGACACGCCGCGCTTTCGCTGGCGTGGTTTGCTCGTCGATGTCAGCCGTCACTTCGAGCCTGCATCTGCGATAGAGCGCACGCTCGATGGAATGTCTGCGGTCAAGTTGAACGTGCTTCACTGGCACCTTTCGGATGACCAGGGAGTTCGTGTCGAGAGCAAGCGCTACCCAAAAATTCAGAAGCTCGCCACCGATGGGCAGTACTACACCCAGGCACAGATTCGCGGTGTAGTTGAGTACGCGCGTGATCGTGGAATTCGCGTGGTTCCTGAATTTGATATGCCCGGCCATTCGAACGCCTGGTTCGCTGCGTACCCGCAGTACGCCAGCGGCACACCTCCTTATGAAGTCGGGAATGCGTACATCGGTTACAAGGGCGTCTTCGATCCCACGCGCGAGAGCGTGTATCGCTTCATCGATGGATTCATTGGCGAGATATCCGCGCTGTTTCCCGACGCATACTGGCACATCGGTGGCGACGAAGTCGATCCGGCCGAGTGGAAGGCGAATCCTCGCATTCAGAAGTACATGAAGGCCCATCACATTGTGACTTACTCTGCGCTGCAGGTGTACTTCAATCAGCGGATGTCGCGTATTCTTACCAAGCACCACAAGCGGATGATTGGATGGGACGAGATACTGCAGCCGGACCTGCCGACGACAACGATGATTCAGTCGTGGCGCGGTACGCAATATCTGGCGGAAGCAGCGAAGAAGGGATTCAGTGGAATCCTGTCGGCGCCTTACTATCTGGATGCAATGCGGTCGTCCGAGTATCTCTACGGCGCCGATCCGCTATTCGGTGACAGTACACTCACGCCGGACGAAACCGCACGGGTGCTGGGTGGAGAGGCCACGATGTGGGCGGAGCTGGTTCAGGAAGGGACAATCGACTCACGCATCTGGCCGCGTCTTGCAGTGGTTGCGGAACGGTTCTGGTCGCCGAGGGAAGTGACTGACGCTGGTGACATGTATCGCAGGCTTGCGATAGAGGACGTACGGCTGGAACAACTCGGACTCGGACAGGCAACGCATACGTCGCGATTTCTGCGACGTATGGTGAACGGTCCGGATATCGCACCGCTTGCGGAGCTGTTGCGGTTCGTGGAGCCTGCGAATCTTGGGCAGCGCATGGGGCGTGAACGTGTGCGGCAGGCCACGCCGCTCGTGCGGATGGCTGATGCAGCGTGTCCGGATCCGCCGGCTCGCTGGCGCATGACGCAGCTCGTGCATGAAGTGACAACGCCCACAACGATGAACGTTGCCGCGCGCGATTCGTTGGAGCACTGGTTTACGGAATGGCGTGAGCTCGCACCGCGGGTGCACGCGATGGCGAACCGTTCGCCGCTCGTGAACGGCGCACTTCCAGCCGCCGACGCACTGGCTGACGTCGCGTCGATCGGACTCGCGGCACTGGAAGCGCGGAAGAGTGGAGTTCCGTTGTCAAAGGCCTGGAACGACGCCGCAATTCTCAAGTTGCAGGCAGCGGACAAGCCTCAAGGTGTGTTGCACTTGGTGGTGGTGCCGGCGGTGCGGCAGTTGTTGATGCCATGAGGCGTGTGCCGCGGCGCTGGTTGGCTCGATCGCGCGTATATTTACGTATGATTGATGCCGTGATTCCGCCGCAATCGCGGCATGCGGAAGCAGAGGAAATGTACATCGCGATCGCTCGCAAGCTCACGCCGGCGCAGCAGCTGGCGACGCTTCACGGCCTGCAACAAAGTGCGTGGGCACTCAAGGCGTCGATGGTGCGCTCCGAGCATCCGGAGCTCTCGGAGCAGGAAGTAAACCGCATAGTCAGGGATAGTTTTGTCGATTATACCCCCTGACCTGATTACGCTGTTTGTAGCGCCGCTGAACCGGTTGGACGTGACGTACATGGTTACGGGGTCGGTTGCATCGGGCACGTACAGCCATATACGATTTACAAACGACGTTGATCTCGTTGCCGTCCTCTCGGACGTGGACGCGGAGAGATTACATGCTGCGTTTGACACGCCGGCATTTTACGTTCCTCCGCTCGATGTCATTAATGTGGAGCGGATGAGAATAGCTCACGGCCACATCAACCTGATCCACGTGGATACCGGGCTGAAAGCGGACATCTTTTTCTCCGGCGATGACCGCCTCATGAATGAGGCTCTGCGGATGCGAAAACGCGTAACCGATCAGCACGGCGAAACGGTCTGGTTCGCACCGCCCGAATACGTCATCCTGAGTAAGCTACGGTATCTTCGCGATAGTGGGTCTGCAAAGCACATCACTGATATTCGGGCGATGCTGCGGGTGCGCGGCGATTCACTTGATACGCAGTTACTGCTCGCTGAAGTAGAGGCGATGGGACTCCAGGCTGTGTGGGAACAAGTTCGAGAATGAGCGCCGAACAACAGTGCGAGATGACGACTCCCGACGACGCGAGACGACGGGTGGAGAGGTGAGCGTGCCGCAGCGCGCTTAGCTGTAGCGTCATTTCACCTCGGTCGCGCACGCTAGTGCGGCCACCTTCACCTCGCGTGTGATGGAGTCAATCCCGGACGGCTGGCGGGCCGTGATGGTGACGTTGCCACCGCAGGCCCGTGTCGGCACGTCCGCATGCAGTGGAATCAGGATCAGCTGCTGTGTGCAGGTAGGCATCGACGAAGGCTGGGTGCCCCAGGCAGTGATCGCGGCGCCGGTGGGCGTAAACTCGACCGTATAGCGCGAGAACGTCGTACAGGCGCCACGGGCGACACTGAAGTTGACCGGGATGGTCGCACCCGGACCCACGCTATCGGGCACTGAGAGATCCTGAATCGGGAGCGTGACCTGGACCATCGCAGGCGCGGTTGTGTCGCTGCACGCGGGGAGCGCGAGCGCGGCCGCGCACGCGAGCATCATTCCTGGCAGCGCGCGCCGCCGCCATCGAGCACTACGTCCAACCGGTTTCGTCGATCTACCGAGGATGATGCGCTTCAGAACCTGTGTCATCGTAGTCTCACTCATGGATGAATTTCCATTCCGGATCACCGGACTCGTACTTCATGGACAATTGGTGGCGTGGTTCCGGGCTCCTCGGCGATTACCGTCACGCTCCCCTCGCTCCACGGCCCTGGCACGTCTATGTGCACCGGCGCGGACCTGATGCTGGCGAGACATGTGCGCCTCCCGTCCGACAGCTCGCCCCAGGCCGCGATCGTCACCTGGTTCGCTGAACGGCTGAAGCTGACTGCCGAGAAGTTGCCGCAACCGCTGTCCCCAAAGGTGACGTCCACCGGAAGCACAGCGTTTTGCCCCATGCTGTCCGGTACCTCGAGCTGGCTGATGGGAATCAGAACCCGCTCCGGCGCGGTCGTGGAGGTGCACGCGGCGAGCACCGCGACTGTCACGCCCAGCGCCGCGCTCAAGCACATGGCTTTCCACCGGACGCCATCTCGCTCCGGCGTCTGTCCGTTCCGATTGCCGTTCACGAGTGTATGACCCCACGAACTGTCCCCGCATCACATCCGGCTCCACGCAGCGTAACTGCGTTACAGATTCCATCTTGATGGGGTCTCCTTACGGTATCCTGAACGAATGCAGACCAGCGAGGCGGTGACCGACGCCGCATGGCATGCCACGACGGTCGCACGTGTGCTCGGCGGTGAAGCCGACGCGTACGGCGAGCTCGTGTGTGCCCATCGCGCCCGCTGTTTGCGCTACGCCTACCGCTTGCTCGGCGACCGGGACGAAGCGGAAGATGTCGCGCAGGACGCATTCGTGCGGGCGTACCGCGCACTTCCGCGCTGCAGTGATCCGGGGCGATTCGGAGCGTGGCTGTTCCAAATCCTGATGAATAGGTGTCGCACCGCCCTCGCCGTACGTGCACGACGCGATCGACTCCTGGCGAACGCCGGATCGTGGGAAGAACCGGAACATGGCGGTGCGGAGCATGACGCTTCCTTCACCCTCGCAGATGTGGAGACAGTGATGCAATCGCTCCCGCACGCGCAACGCGAGGCCTTCCTGCTTCGGCACGTGGAAGACATGAGTTATAAGGAAATGGCGGCGCTCACGGGGAGCAGCGTCACCGCACTCCGCATGCGCGTAAGCCGCGCTCGGGAGCACCTGCGCGCCAGACTGTCGGAGGTATATGATGCACGATGAACGCACAGTGCGGCCGGATGACATGCACGAGCCATCACCCGGCGACGAACATGTGGATGCGGCAATCGAGTTGTTGCGCGCACCGGTCGTCGTGGACGCCCGGGCCTTTGATGCGCGTGTCCTCGAAGCGGTTCGCGGCACGCCGCCGCTTCGCGCGGCCCGAACGCCACGTGCACGGGCAATCCTTGCTGCAAGAGTGATCGCGGTGGGACTCGCGGCGACGATACTTGTCGCCGTCGGTCTACGCGAACGGAACCGCATCAATCGGGCAGAGCACCCAGCGGTCGCCATCGGAGTCGGCGCGCCCAACTTCGAAACCCAGGTCCGCTTCCGGCTCACCCGCGCTACTGCTTCCCGAGTAACCGTCGTCGGAAGCTTCAATGCGTGGAGTGCAACGGCTACGCCGCTGCATCGCGTGGGTGACGGCGCGTGGGTCGTCGACGTTCCGCTTCCGGCCGGTCGCTACGTGTACCAGTTCGTGATCGACGAGCACGCGCACGTCCCCGATCCCGATGCCCCGCTCGATCCGGCGGACGACTTCGGGACGCGCAATTCGGTTGTTACAGTTCTTCCAAGGAGTGGTTCGTGATGCAGCCCATCGCTAGACTCAGTCGTGCAGGCTTCGAGCTCGCACTCTCCGTCGGCGTCTTGCTTGCGCCGCGCGCCGCGGCCGCGCAGCAGCGTCCCACGGTTGCAACGCTGGATGGTCGAGTCTCGCACGCGCTTCGCGCGCGGCTTACGATCCTGACGGACTCCGCCAGCAATGCCAGTCTCCCAGTAGCTCCGCTGGTGGACAAGGCGCTGGAAGGTGCGAGCAAACACGCAGACGATGCTCGAATTCTCGATGCCGTCCACGTCGTTCTCGATAACCTCCGCACCGCGCGCACCGCGCTCGGCGTTACTGCATCCGACGACGATCTCACGGCCGGCGTAGCGGCACTGCGAGCGGGCGTTACACCGGCGATGCTTGTCGTAATTGGTCGTGCGCTCCCGGCTCGACCACTTTCGGTCCCTCTCTCCGTACTTGGCGCGCTCGTAGCAGAAGGAGTACCTCCAGAGTCCGCCAGTGCAACCGTGCTGGAATATGCGCGCCGCACCGACGACGCAATGCTGCTCGCGCTCGGGCGGAAGTTCGCGCGCGCCGTCGCTGGCGGAGTTCCACCCCGCACCGCCTTCGCTAACACGCTTCCCACTGGCGCCCAAGCCGTGTCGGCGCTGACGGCCGGATCGCCACCACCGCCACCGGCGCCGCGCCCTCCCAGGCCATAACGGTTGCCACGTTCGGCTTCCGCGCGTCAGTCGCGCGCGACATCAACAACCACGCGACTCGGCCGCGCCTGTGTTGGTGCGTGCCTCGTGGCATCCATGTTCGCGCCGACCAGCGCGCGAACGCAGCAGTCCAACTCGTCGACACGCGGCGTAACGGTCGAAACCGATTACGGAACGGTGACGATCGACGGTTACGCCCCCGCCACGCTCACGAATATGCTCGGCAGCGCATGGTCCGCGACGCCACGCCTGGACGTAGGTGTGAGTGCCAGTGGCGCGCGCTTCGAGACGAGTCACATCGCAGGCTATGGTGCGCTGCGTGCCACGCTGCACACAGCGCTGTCGACCGACGACGTGCTGGACCTGACCACCGACAGCGGCATCGGAGCCTACCGCGGTGCCGCATCGGGTGCGTACACTCTCGCGTCGCTGCGCCTCGTGCACGGCGTGGGACACAGGACATCGTTCTGGATCGCGACGGGGCTCGGCGCGGCCGGCAACAACGGCGCATACAGTACCGCGCGCGCCGCGGTTGGTGCATCGCTCATCACAGGCGACGCAGCCGCCACGCTTTCGCTCGACGTAGCACACGCGGCTAGTGCGATGTATTCAGACCTGCGCGTGAGTGCCGCGTGGCAGTTGCCGCACGCCGGTGCCGCTGCCGTACCTTCCCGTATCGGCGTGGACCTCGAGGGCGGGGTTCGCGGCGGCGATCTCGCCGGCCGAAGTGCCTGGGCGGATGTGGGCATCCATGTGCGATTGATTGGCCCGAGCTTCCTCGTCATCACCAACGGAATCACTGCACCCGACCCCGAACGCGCGATTCCCGGGTCACGCTTCACCACCGCGGGACTGCGCCTGACGTTCGGTGGCGCGCGCCCCGCGCCATCTCTTCCTCCGCTGCCGATCATTGACGCCTCAGCGGCGATGGTTAGCGAACCGTTACGCGATGGAACGCGAACACTCACGCTGCATGTGGCTGGCGCGCACAGCGTGGACGTGATGGGAGACTTCACCACGTGGCTCTCGATGCCACTGCATCAGGCAGCACCAGGCAGCTGGGCGGCCCGCTGCGTGCTTCGTCCCGGCACACACCGTCTGAACATGCGCGTGGACGGGGGTCCTTGGCGTGTCGTCGAGGGACTTCCCGCGACGGGCGACGACTTTGGTGGAGAGGTGAGCGTGCTGATCGTGCGGTGACACGGCTGTTAATACCGTGATGCTAGCGCTTACGTAATTACGCTGCGTGTAGCACTGCAGTGAGCTGCTCCATTCCGAATCACCGGACCTGTACGTCGTGAACGATCGGCGGAGTAGTCCCGGGTTCTTGGGCGGTGACCGTCAGCTTGCCACCATTCCAGGGACCCGGTACGTCAATATGGACCACAGACGAGACGAGATACTGCGCACAAACGATGTCCGGGCTCGTCGGTCGCTCGCCCCACGCCGCAACGGTCACATGGTCTGGCGCGCGGCTGAAGCTGACTCCCGTGAAGCTGGTACAGCCGCCGAACTCTACGGTGACATCCACCGGAAGGACGGCGTTTTGGCCTACGCTGTCCGGCACCACGAGCTGGCGGATGGGAACCAGAACGCGCTCAGGTGCGGTGCTGGAGCTGCACGAGACGAGTACTGCGGCCGTCACACTCAGGAGCGCGCACAATCCCGTCGCCTTCCATCGCATGTTGCCTCGCAAGTTACTTTGCTCTGCCATCTGCCTGCACGGCTCACCTTTCATGAGTATGTGACCCCACGACCGGCTCCCGCATCACATTCGGGCGAGCGCGACAACCTCCCCGGGGATGGGAGCGTGCTGGTCGTGCCCTAGCGCGGTACCTTCGCCGGCATCGAGTCGCGGTATACCATGCGCGGTACGATTGAAAACCGTCAGCTGGTCGCGGATCACCGTTGTAAGAATGCGGCTGCTCGTAGCGCCACTGAGCGACGGTTGGTGAATTCGCCTTGCTGGGTGGTTACGTCGATGACTTCAGCGTTGAGTAGTGTCCGGATATGGGACGGCCAATCCCAGATCCGGACAATTGCAATTCAAAACAACAGGACAGTCTCACCTGTAAGTCGTTATCATATAACGGGATAGCTCAGTTTCAGCGCATGGCATGATTGTTCCCTTAGGGAGGGTACACAACCGGCGCAGAAATGACCTTTACCGACTCGTTGAAGCGTGAGACTGGGAGAGCGACTCGCTCGCTCGTGCGCAGCCCTGGGTTTACTCTCATAGTCCTCGTGACGCTGGCGCTCGGCATCGGCGCGACTACGGCGATCTTCACGATGCTCGACCGCGTCGTGCTCAACGCGCTGCCATACGCCGACGCGAACAGGCTGGTCTGGCTCGATTCCCCTACTCCTGGGGTGAAGCAGGACTCGCGCTGGGGCCTCTCCGTAGCCGGGTTCTTCGACTTCAAGAACAACGCGCACACACTCGAGAACGTGGCTGCCATGATGCCGTCGCGCGTCACCGTCACCGGGAAGCGCGCCGCCGAGCGGGTGCCAGCAGTCGCAGTGAGCGCGAGCATCTTCGACGTGCTCCGACTCCGGCCCATGCTCGGCAGGCCGCTCACAGAGGCTGACAATATTCCGGGCGCTGCGCCGGTGGCACTGATCGGCTACGACTATTGGCAGACACGCCTGAACGGTGATCCGCACGTGATTGGGTCCGTCCTCAACGTGGACGCGACTCCGATGCAGATCGTCGGCGTGATGGGCCAGGATGCCACGATTCCGGATGTCGCGTCACCCACGGTCGCGCTCTGGATACCGGCGACGCTCAATCCGCTGGCTCGGCCCGAGAACTCGCACTACCTCCCGGTCGTTGCGCGACTCGCACAAGGCGCAACAACGGAATCGGCACAGCGCGAAGTC
>JBDTAB010000048.1:0-6675 GCA_039924865.1 Gemmatimonadaceae bacterium
GCCTGCTCGAAGAAGAAGTGCGAACTCTTGGTCGTGAGGTTTTCGTACCGTACCGTGCCCTGGTTGGGGAACGGCGACGTCTGCCCTGGCGTTGGAGTGGTCGAGTAAACCAGCACCACCTGGTCACAGCTAGTCGGTGACGGGAACGGCGACACGGAGCGACATGTCGGCGCCAGGTATTGCGGCCTGTCGCTGAAATCGTAAGGCGTGAGCTGCTCGATATTCACTGGCGGGTTGGTACCATCCGCGGCTTTCGTTTTCACCGTGAAGGCGCGGATGTGCGGCAGCGGATAACGGTAGACTTCGCGGCCTTCGGATGAGAACGGAATTGATCTGTCGACCAAACTCACGTAGCCGATCGACGTACCTCCGGAATTCGCGACAAGCAGCGTGTCTCCGTAGTCGCCGGTTGCCGGATTACGCGGCCACGCGGCTATACCCCAGGGACGCGAACCAACCGCGATGGGGGCATGGAAGGTAGAGTCACCGAGGCTGAAGACCTCGAGCTCATTGCGATCAATGTTGGTGAGATAGAGGCGATCGTAGCGCGGATGATAGATAGCGTCCGCGATCATACCGCCGTTGGGCACTGTGCGAGTTACACCCGCGACGACCGTTAGTGTATCGACTCTGTCGATTCCGCTGGCGAGCTTGGCGTAACCCTTCGCACCATTTGTCGTTACGGCAAATGCCTTCACGTAGATGGTAGTCGGGAACGGCGGTACAAGCGAGCTTGGAATCTTGAGATTGAAGCGACGCGGAAGCGAGGTCGACGACCCATCGGATGTCGAGTCGCCCTGCACAACGATCGGTCCGTTTGTCGCGGCGGTTATCTCATAGCCCACGTCGGTGATACCAGAACCCGTGGTATCGATTGCCGTCACGGAGAGAGTATCGTTAACCTCGACTCGCTTATCCGAACCAAAGTTGACGATCGGCGGCGCCTTCACACCCGTCGCAGCCTGAACCTTGAGCGTGATTGGCGAACCCAGACCGCGATTCCCGAGCGAATCACGTATGAAGGGAGTGAGCGTTAAGCTCCCCGCGGCTGTCGCGGCCGGCACAGTCATTGTCAACTGTGTCCCAGTGGAATCACTGAGGGGACTAGAGAACGCCACCGAGTCTGACGCGGTGAACGCGCCGGATGTCTGGTAGCCAAGCCATTGGACCTTGACCTTGCTGGTTCCTGTGATCGCGATAACGGTAGACTTGGCGATCACGACCGCAGAACCGGTGACCGGCGCGGTGATCACCACGCTGGCTGGAGCGAGGTTACCAGTGCCGAGTCTGAGCGTGTCTGGTGCAGAGCTGTTGCCGGCGCCGTCATAGGCAACGCCAATCAGCGTTACCGGAGTGCCTGGTGGAACGCTGCGCGGAACTGAAAGTGAGAACGAAAGATTGCTATTTGTGACTGCGCCAGTAAATAACGTGTCGAACGAAGCGGTAACACCGCCCGTCGCATCAACGTGCACGCGCTGAATACCGAGGTTATCAGTAACGTTTGCGGAGAATGAGAGCACGCTATCGACGGTACTTGTAACTTTGGCAAGCCGTACAGTCGGCTTCGTGGCGTCACCAAGGCCGTTCATCGAAGCATCGCTGCACGCAAGCGCGCCTATGGCGAGCGCCGCGGCGGCGACGCCGAATGAGAGCCTGAAGTTCCAGGTCATCTTAGTGTCCCCTCGAATCTGTACCGTTGCCGTCGTCCAGAACGTGCGGTGTAATGAGAATGAGCAGGTCGCGCTTCTCTTCAGACTTCTGGGTTACCCCGAACAGGTTACCAATGAACGGAAGGTCCGCGAGCACCGGGATCCCGCTTTTGCTCTGAGTGACCTGCGTCACGGTAAGGCCGCCGATTACCGCAGTCTCACCATCATTGACAAGGAGGCGGTTGTCGGCACTCTGCTTGTTGAACACGTAGCCGATGTCGGATCCTGCAAGCTGAGCATCGGAATTCTCAGCGTGTACGTCGAGCAGCACCTGGTGGTTATTCGTGATGTGCGGCGTGACGCGAAGAATGATGCCGACCGAATGAAAACTGACAGTCGCCTTGGGCTGAGTAATTCCCGCAGCCCCACTACCCTGAGTGCTGAGGTCGAGCACA
This sequence comes from Gemmatimonadaceae bacterium, assembly GCA_039924865.1. Taxonomy (GTDB): domain Bacteria; phylum Gemmatimonadota; class Gemmatimonadetes; order Gemmatimonadales; family Gemmatimonadaceae; genus Fen-1247. The sequence continues at coordinate 2,105 of JBDTAB010000048.1, forward strand.
CGCACCGGGATGTCCTGGCCGACCTGAATGTTGGCTTCGCGATTATCCACAGTCACGATACTCGGTTCTGCCTGCAGATCGGCAAGCCGCACTTCCTGCAAGGCGTCGAGAAAACTCGTGAGTGAGAAGTGGCCCACTGCAGCGGAGTAGACAAGCTGTAGCGCCGGGTTGGCGATGCGATTGTTTGCATTCGCGATTCCCGAAAGCGTATTACCGCCTAGGGAAATTCGATTACCGATAATCGGTGTGCCGCCGCCAAGCCCGATCGGAACACCGCTCGAGTTCAGGATCGGTTTGAGCGTAGTCGGGTCAACGCGTTGCGCGAGCGTACTGAAGAACTGATTCTGGGTGCCGAGGTCGTACGACAATCCAAGATCCTCGATATTCGTCCGATCCACGAAAACGATCTTGGCCTTGATCGAAACCTGCGGTGTCCGAACGTCAAGGTCATGAACATAATTCATGATCCCCGCCATCCGAGACGGCGTCTCGGTGACGATCAGTGTATTGGTACCTGGATTTGAAGCGACGGCACCACGAGTGATGCAGGTCTGATTTCCAAAAGAGGTCGCCGCTCCGCCGCCGTTACCGCTGGCAGCGCTCGATGGGCCGCCTGCAACGCAATCCTTGGCGAGAAGCTTGGTGACCACTTGCACCAGTGAGTCCGCCTTGGCGTAATTGATCGGAATCAACTGAGTCACCAATGGCTCGAACGCCTGCCGCGACTGGACATTCGCATAGCTATCTACCGTGATTATTCCGGAGACCGGATCTTCCGTGGCGGCAAGTCCCTGACCCTGGAGGATCGCTCGGAGCGCGACGTCCCATGGTTGATTACGGATCTCAGCAGTCACCGTCCCAGTTACATCGCGGCCGGTAACAATAGTGCGGCCGGCGAACGTCGCGAATGCCGCGATAACATCTCGGATATCCGCGTCCTGGTACGTAACGGTGATGCGTGGCTGCGTCGACTGCCGCGCCGTCTGCAGATACGACGGCTGGCTGACCATTGTCATGGCCGATCGTGGCGCGGACGACGGCAGCGACGCGTCAGCGTCGGAGGCGCTTGCGTCCGATGCTACACTGGCCGCACTTCTGTCCTGGCCGGAGAAGCCGGTCCACGACGCGAACTTGCCAGCTTCTCCGCCAATCGCAATCCGGATCTGCTTTCCGTCCTGCGTTACAACGTACGGATGCTCTCTATCGAGCTGCAACACCAGCCGTACAACACTGGATGAGAACTGGGAGACCGTGACGTCCGTGATACCACCGCGGGCGACCCTGTCGTACGCGGTGGGAGCGTCCACGAGTGAGACGCCCTTGATGTCAACGACGACGCGGTAAGGTGAGTCTATCGTGAAGTCCTGCAGTGTGACGGGAGCTTCAACTCCAATCACAACTGCTGCGTGCCCCGAAAACGGAATGACGCTCACTCCGGTGACGGCAGGCGTTGCGCGGAGGTACGTACAACTTGCAGAGCACGTGTGCCCGGCCGACGCCGCAACCGGTGCGAGAGAATGACCCGGCGCGATTGCGAACGCGGCGAGGGTGATCAGGGGCAACTTCATGGGGTCCTCTTTATTGTGGTATCACCGATCGCGAGCGATTCCTGCCGGCTAAAGCCGAACTCCTCAAGTGCGAACGTCACTATCTTCGGCTCGATGCGTACAACTCGCATCCGCCCGAGAGGCGTTCCCACCTTCACACGGTACTGCTCCTTCGTCCCGATGTCGCGGAGCACGGCGACTGAATTGTGGCCCAGCGGGTCGTACGCGATGGTTGTGAGCCTCAGGTCCGAAAGCGTTGGACGAATCTCGCTGCTCTTGACGAGCGAGACGAACGGGTCTCGCCGTCCGGCTGCGTCGTAGCTGAATACTTCTCGGCTGAACGTCACAGTACTGACGCTATCCGGGCTTTGCGCAACTTCGCTCTTCGCGGGAACTTGGGCTCCAGCGCTCCCTTCAAATAGGAGAAGTACGGCGAGCGCCGTTACAAGCATGGCCGCTACCGCGAGAGGATGGTCTGCTGCCGCAATCCGTTTACGCGCTGTCATTTGGCACCCGGTTTCAGGACGAGTGGTGAAGTGCGTGCTACGTAAGTCTGCACTTGAAAGCTTGCATCCAGGAGGGACTCGCCAGCCTTCTGGTTGATCTGCGCCTTGGTTCCCGCGTGCAGCTTGAGATCAAGGCCGACGGGGGCCATGATCCGATTGAGCGAGCCGACGTTCGAGAGAAACGCGGCCAGCTCGTGATAGCCACCCAGTACCGAGATCTTGTAGCGGTACGTGTCAAATTGCTCGCCTTGAATCACTGGGACTGGCTCAACCGATGCTAGGTCGAGGCCAACGCGGCGCGCCGCGGTCGATACATTCTCGAGCAGCGAAGGAACCTCGTTTGACGTGGGCACCAGCTCACGCATCATGTCCAGGTTCCGCTGATAAGTCGCTGCTTCGGTCTGCAACTGTTGAACGGTGCCGCGGGCAATCGCGACACGTGCAGAGCGATTGTTGGTCTCGACGGTATCAACGTGCGCGCTCATGGCGGCAATCGTCGCCTGTTTTGGAGAGAACCTGAACCACCAGAATGCGCCTGCAAGCAGGATGCAGACAAGGCCGACTCCAACGAGCGCTTGCTCCCGCTGCGTCATGTTTGCGCCGATTGCCATACTAGTGTACCGCTATCGAAAGAGGGACGGTCTGCAGCAGGCGTGCCGGAGGCGGCTCGGTCTGCGCTTCGAGCTGAAATTCGGTTACTTCCTTGTTGTCGGCCGTTACCAGATCGGAACGCGTGAGCTGTACGTTCCTGATAAATGGCGATGCCTCAAGGGACTTCATGAACTGGGTTAGCGCCTGGACATCGACCGTCTGCCCAATGATGCGAAACGTCGTCGTGCTCGCGGCGCCATTGAACAGCGAATCGGTATGCGCTCGGCGTTCCGCTGCTGTCAGCGTACTCTTCTTTTCGGCCTTGGCCTTCGCCGAAGTGTCGACATTGGCGGCGGCCGTAGTCGTAATGGGGCTGGTTTGCGATACGGAGGTAAGCCACGTGTACTGCGGCACTGCAAGATTGATCGCTTCGAGCAGATGCGGCCACGTATAACGCGTGTCGTCGATTGACTTGATGATCGCGACCTGTTGGTATACGGAGTCCCGCGTGGTCTCTGCACGGGAACGAGCACTGAGGACAGCTGCGAAGCGTGACGAGTCGGCCGCCGCAGCGGTTTCTCGCGCGATGGCAGTCGCCTCTCGGCGAGTCTGGAACAGATACATCCCACTAATCGAACCGATACCGGCAACAGCGCCGACAATGGCGAAGATCAGGAACTTGTCCTTGAAGTTCGCGCCAATACTTGCGAGAGCGGCGCCGGGCGCGAAGTTGATACCACGTTTGGTTGAGCGCCGGGCACCCGGGAGGAGATTGATTTCTATCATGAGGCTTTCCGTAGGCCGAGTCCCACTGGAAGCATGAGGAGCGGCGCAATTTCGTCAGTAGTAAAGTCGGAGAGCGCGCCGTCGCGCACGTGAAGATTAGCCAGCGGATTCGCGTGTTCGACCTTCAGGTGCAATCTCTGGCCGAGCAGGTCGGCAAGGCCTGGGACGCGTGAGCCACCGCCGCAGATGTAGACCATTCTTACCTGCGGCGCGCCACGCGCGGAAGCCGCGAGGAATGCGGCCGCGCGCTCTACGCCGACTGCGATCTCCTCGCCACGAGCTTCCAGAACGGCGTCGAGCAGCGGGTTGCGATCATAGCCGCGGACAAGGCGTTCCGCCTCGTCTGCAGCGAGTCCATGTTGGCGCTGGAGATCTTCCTGAAAGCGTCGCGTCCCGACGGCAAGATCTCGCGTGAGAATTGGCACGCCGTTGTCGAGCACGTTTACGTTGGTGATTTCATTTCCGACATTGATGAGCGCTACCGCGCCACGCATCGCTTCGGGATGGTTGAGTTCGAACGCATTATGGAGGGCGAAGGCGTCGACATCGACGAGGCGTGGCTGTAGGCCGGCTTCGGCAAGTATCCTGAGTTTCGCGTCTACCAGTTCTCGCTTGGCAGCCACCAATAGCACGCTCATCTCTTCGGCCGTCGATTCGCCCTCGTCTTCGAGGATCTGAAAATCGAGTTCCACCGATTCGACGTCTGGGACATGCTGCTCCGCCTCCCAGCGCATCAGCTCGCGCGCCTGATTCTCCTTCACGCGCTCCGTCTGGATTCGCTTGATGATGACGTCACGTCCACCAACGGCCGTGACGACGTCCGTTGCCCGCGCGCCGGCGCGTTCGATCGCTTCCTGGATTGCGTCAGATACGAGGCGCGGATCCATCACTTCTCCCTCGACTATTGCGTCGGGCAGAAGCGGTGCGACGGCGACCTTTACCAGCTCTGGCAAACCGCGGGAGTGGTCCATGACCACGACCTTGATTAATCCAGATCCGATATCGAGTCCAACCGTAGTCTTGTTGCGGGTGAAGAAAGACATGCGACTCCATCATGAGTTCGGACGGGAAGTCCGTTGCGCAACTCTTATCGAGGTCAATACGACTGGTTCCCCGAAAAGGTCACGTTTCAGAACAGTTC
>JBDTAB010000049.1:0-16078 GCA_039924865.1 Gemmatimonadaceae bacterium
CGGCTCACCACCCCGATTTTGGACAGGTGGCAGAGTGGTTGAATGCACCAGTCTCGAAAACTGGCGTACCCGCAAGGGTATCGAGAGTTCGAATCTCTCCCTGTCCGCTTTTTCGAGCCGCCGTCGGGGCGTGACGGCGGCCTTTTTTTGAGTAGGTGTGGGGATTGATTGGCAGCGTTGATGTGTTGGAGAGGTGGCCGAGCGGTTGAAGGCGCACGCCTGGAAAGCGTGTATGCGTGAAAGCGTATCGAGGGTTCGAATCCCTCTCTCTCCGTGACTAGAAAGAGCCGGGCTGCATGCCATTGCAACCCGGTATTTTTTGCGTGGGGCCGGACTATGCGGCTGGGCATGCCGTGAAGTCCGATCGTCCGGGCGATTACGCGTTCGCGAATTCGCTGCAAGCGTTTGATCACTCCCGCGAGCATTATGTACCGCTATCAAGTCCGACAGCATACCGGTAGTCGAGCCGGCCGTGGATGAATTCGACAGGCCACAACGGAAAGCATACCATGGTGAAGCAGGCTGCTGGCGACGCGCATAAACCGGGAGATTCTGACAGTCTCTACAAGCGCCTTGTGGACGCCGTGGACGAGTACGCGATTTATGCGGTGAGTCCGGCGGGCCGCATTCTAACCTGGAACGTTGGCGCCGAACGCGACGTTGGTTACGCAGCGTCGGAGATCGTCGGTCATGATCTCACAGTGCTTTACACTGCCGACGACAGTGCCGCAGGTTTACCAGCCCGCCACCTCGCCGAGGCGCAGGAAAACGGAAACGCGGAGTTCGAAGGTCGTCGCGTCAAAAAAGACGGCACGACTTTCTACGCACGTGTAGCCATCACGGCGCTTCGCTCCGAAAATGGCGACGTCGTTGCTCTGGCTCATCGTATGCGCAACCTGACTGAAGTTCGCGTGGGGTCGGACGATTTGCGCGTGAGCGAGGAGCGAGCGCGGCTCATGATTGAGAGCGTGAAGGACTACGCGATCTTCATGCTGGATCCGTCCGGCCGCATCAGTACTTGGAACGCGGGCGCCGCGCGTATCAAGGGATATCGCGCGGAGGAGATCATTGGAAAGCACTTTTCCATCTTCTACCCGCCAGACGAAGCACAGTGGAAACCGGACGAGGAACTTCAGATCGCGTTGCGTGAAGGGAAGTACGAAGAGGAAGGCTGGCGTCTTCGTAAGGACGGGTCGCGCTTTATGGCGAGTGTTGTAATTACGCCGGTACGTACGTCGAAGGGAGAGCTCGCTGGATATGCGAAGGTTACGCGCGATCTCACGGAGCGCCGTGCGGCGCAGGAACAGGCTATAGCTGCGGCTCGGCGACTGGCCATCGAAGAGGCGAGCCGTGAGGCAGCGGAAACGCGCGCGCGCGAAATGCGTTCGCTCGCCCAGCAACTTGGCATGCAGGCGACCGAGTTGGAGAAGCAGAGCCTTGCAGCGGAGAAGGCGAACAAGGTGAAGGCGGAGTTTCTTGCGGCCATGTCGCACGAGCTACGGACTCCTCTCAACGCGATTGGAGGCTACGCGCAGCTGATGGAGATGGGTATTGGCGGCCGGGTGACCGAGGAACAGAAGGTTCACCTCGAGCGGATCCGCAGGAGTCAGCAACATCTGCTAGCTGTCATCAATGACATCCTCAACTTCAGCAAAATCGAAGCGGGGCAACTTGACTACAACATCGGGCCAGTCCCGTTGCGAGAGGTGCTTGTGACGGGCGTTTCGATGGTTGAGCCTCAGTCGCGCAAGAAATCCATACGTGTGATCATCGGGGAGTGCTCTGCAGACGTTACAGCCCTTGCCGACACGCTCAAGGTAGAGCAGATCGTGCTCAATCTTCTTTCCAACGCGATGAAGTTCACACCCGAGGGTGGAGAGGTTGAGCTTACAGCGGGCGTCGGGTCAACCGGAACATGGTTGAGTGTGCGTGATACCGGAATCGGTATATCCGACAGCGACTTGAAGATGATATTCGCGCCGTTCATCCAGGTGGGCCGGAGTCTCGCCAGTCCGAAGGAAGGGACGGGCCTCGGACTCGCGATAAGCCGGGACCTCGCCAAGGCCATGCGTGGAGACCTGACCGCGGCGAGCGAACAAGGAGTGGGCTCGACCTTTACGCTGACATTGCCGGCGGCGGGGTAGCCAACTGCACGTTGGACCCTGCGTCAGGACGCTGAGTTAATCCGAAAATCGCCGGTGCGGCGGAGCTGAATGACGTCGCGAGCGGTGTAGTCGCTGCCAGTGGCTTCGCGCTGGAAATCGGGGACGAGAGCGATGAGCATCTCGCGGAGTTCCACCTCGGACGACGTTTCGGTCGCGACCACGAGTCGCTCGATACGCCGTATCAATCCTTCCGGGATTCCCGCCTTTTTCGCGCGAAGCAGTTTGGGATGGTTGGTTGGGAGCGCGTGTTCCTCGTGGAAGAACATCTCCTCATACAACTTCTCTCCAGGTCTGATCCCGGTGAACTGGACTTCGATGTCCTTGCCGGGTTCGAGGCCGCAGAGGCGGATGAGATCGGTGGCGAGATCGACGATCTTGACGGGTTCTCCCATGTCGAGGACGAAGACTTCTCCACCGAGCCCGAGGGTTCCCGCCTGAAGCACGAGCTGGACGGATTCCGGAATGGTCATGAAATAGCGGCGCATGTCCGGATGAGTGACCAGCACGGGCCCGCCAGCGCGGATCTGACGGAAGAACGTCGGTACAACCGATCCTCGGCTCCCCAAAACGTTTCCGAACCTCACAGACACGAAATTGCGGCCGTGCGCCACTGCGGCATGTTGCACGACGCGCTCGGCCAAACGCTTGGTCGCGCCCATGATGCTGGTGGGACGGACGGCCTTGTCCGTGGATATCAGAACGAAGTGCTCGACGCCGGCATCGATGGCGGCGTTCACGACGTTGGTGGTGCCGAAGATGTTGTTGGTGATCGCCTCGACGACGTTCTCCTCCATGAGCGGCACGTGCTTGTGGGCCGCGGTGTGGAAGACGGCAAACGGGCGACAATCGTCGAAGATGGCGTGGAGTCGCTTTTGGTCGCGGATGTCGGCGATCGTGGGGACGACGTTGAGCTTCGGGAACGTTCCGAGGAGTTCGGCCTGGATGTCGAAGATCGAGTTCTCGCCGTGGCCCAGGATGATGAGGCGCGCGGGTTCGAGTTGGGCGAGCTGGCGGCAGAGCTCGCTGCCGATGGAGCCACCGGCGCCGGTGACGAGGACGGTGCGCCCCTTGGCGAGGTTGCGGACTGCGGCGAGGTCGGTGTGGATGGGATCGCGGCGGAGGAGATCTTCGATCTGGACGTCGCGGAGAGACGAGGGGGATGCGCGACCGGACAGGACATCCGAAAGCGGCGGGAGGGTGCGGGTTTTGAGACCAGCGTCGGCTGCGGCCTGGACGATTCGGCGGATGGCGGAGCCTGGAGCCGACGGCATGGCGATGACGACTGCGCCGGCGTCGTTGTCGTGCGCGACCTTGCCGATATCCGTGATGTTGCCGACAACGGGAATCTCGTGGAGACGGAGCTTGTACTTGCGTGGGTCGTCGTCGACGAAGGCGACGGGGTAGAGACCGAGCTCGGGATTGGACAGGAGCTCCTTTGCGATCATCTGGCCGGCGGCACCGGCGCCGACGATGATTGCGCGCATGTCGTCGTCGCGACGACGAGTGTGGGAGTGCCAGTTCCGGACGCGGAAGAAGAGACGCGGGGCGACGATGAAGGCCCCAGAGAGAAGGGCGTTAAGCGCGACGACAGAAATTGGGACGCGGACCGGCGTGACGCCGGTTAGCGGAAGCAGCAGGAGACCGAGGATCGCCGAGCAGATGGTAGCGATCGAGACGCCGACGACAATCCTCTCGACCTCGGCAACGCTCGCGTATGACCACAGGCGGCGGTAAAGGCCAGTGAGGACGAAGATCACCAGGGCCGTGGGAGTGACGGCGAGCGCGAAAACCAACGCGGTGAGCCGATCGGCTGGGTTCGGCGGTAGCCCGTCAAAGCGGAGCACGTAGGCGAGCCATACCGCGGCTAGCAGCGTTGCCGCGTCCAGGATCAGCAAGTACCGACTACGGATTTCCGGAACGCGAGCGTCGTTCTTTAATGTCATTAAGCTATTTGGGATTGCTGATGACGTAGCTGCTTTCGATGGGTAAGGATCGTGCAGCCGGCCGAATGCCCGAATATACTGCCAGCGCTCGTGCACCGCTCAGAGAAAGCCCGGGTGACGAGCGTGCTCGAAAACTGCTTGGTACGGCACTCGTGGGCGATGTCGCGTCGGTAATTACCATGCGGGAAGCATTTTCTTAAGCTCTGCCGGCACGCCGGCGTACATCGCATTGGCCGCGGTGCTTCTTGTCACGCACGCCCCAGCTGCTATAACCGCTCCATCGCCGATCATCAGTGGCTCGTCCGACGACCCGTTGACGATGGTGGCGCCGGTCCCGACGTACGCGCCGCAGCCGATATGCACGTTCCCAGACACGTGCACTCCTGGTGCGATTGTGGCGAACTCCCCAATGCACACGTCGTGCCCAATCGTGCAATCGAGATTGATGTGAGCGTGGCCGGCGATTGTGATATTGACGGTCATGATGGAGCCGGCGCAAATTATAGCACCAGACGCGATAGTTACGAAGTCCGACTTCTGCACCGACTCGTGGGTCAGCGTCGGGAATAAATAGCCCTCCGCGGCGCACTTGGTCATCAGGAGCCGCCGAGCGCGCGGGTTGCCGACGGCAAGGGCGACCAATGCGTCGTCGTAGGTTGCACGAAAAGCGTCCCAGGACAGCACGGGCTTGCCATTCAGAAAGTGCTCGCCGACCGCCCCGTCTTCAATGAAACCAATTACGTCAACTTCGCCTGCACGCTCTTGCTCGGAAAGTAGCCATGCCACCTCGCGGCCAAATCCGCCAGCGCCGTAGATCGCGATTCGTTGAAGGTCGGACATGCAGTCGATCTCGGTTGAGGACTTCTGGCAGCGTCGCAGACTACGACGCCGGGGATTCTGAGGGCGATCAACATGCGCTCCATCGATGCCAAAGGTACTTCTAACCGCGCTTAGCGTGGTAGGGTGAGATCAGGGACGCCCGACGTAGACTGCACTGCTGGCGCACATTTGGCTCTGGAGGCGTGTAACGGCTAAATTATAAAGCTATGCCAAAGTTCTTAATTACTGGCGTTGCCGGCTTCATTGGCTACCACGTAGCCGAGTATCTCCTAGCACGCGGCGACGCCGTCGTCGGCATCGACAGCCTCAATGACTATTACGATCCGCGTTTGAAGCACGCTCGGCTCCGTCGCCTGCAACCGTCGACATCGTTCACATTCCTTCACGGCAACATCGCGGAGCGCCGCACAATCGACGTTCTTGTCGCGTCAGCCAAACCGGATGTCGTGATTAATCTTGCGGCGCAGGCCGGTGTCCGATACTCGCTGACGCATCCGCACGCGTATCTTGAGGCTAACATAGTCGGGTTTCTCAATGTGTTGGAGGCGTGCCGTCATAACAACGTTAGGCATCTCGTGTACGCGTCATCGAGCTCTGTTTACGGCGCCAACACGAAGTTACCGTTCTCAGTCGCCGATGCGGTCGACCACCCGGTCAGTTTGTATGCCGCCACAAAGAAGGCCAATGAACTTATGGCTCACACTTATTCCCATCTTTACGCGCTTCCGACAACGGGTCTTCGCTTTTTCACAGTGTACGGGCCTTGGGGACGACCAGACATGGCCTTGTTTTTGTTCACTCGCGCAATCCTTGCGGGCGAGCCCATCGATGTATTCAATCATGGCGAGATGAAAAGGGATTTCACGTACATCGATGACATTGTCGAAGGCGTAGTGCGCGTCGCTGACCGTCCTCCTACATCTCCGGACCCACTAGCAGCAGGGACATTGTCGCGCGCGCCGTATCGGATCTACAATATTGGCAATAATGATCCGGTAGGACTACTCGACATGATACGCATTTTGGAGGAGTGTCTTGGGCGCGAAGCTGTCAAGCGCTATCTGCCTCTGCAGCCCGGGGACGTTCCGTCCACATACGCTGACGTGTCGGGCCTAGAAGCGGCCGTGGGCTTTCGACCCAGTACGTCTCTCGAAGTTGGCATCAGGAAGTTTGTGGATTGGTACACGTCCTACGCGGCCCAACAAGAGAATCACGGCTTGGCAACTGCACATCTGCCTTGAGATCGCGAGTGCCGGCACGCTCGCCGCGAATTCGGTGCGTACTTGACCGCCCGGTGATCCGATGAGGGTGCGTCGCCCGTACGCACAGCTCGCTCATATCATAGGGCGCGAGTTTCGCGGCAGGATGCTCTGGGTGCTCATGTTGGCCTGCTCAGTCGCAGTGCTGGAATTCCTGAGTGTTGGCGGCATGTTTCCGTTGCTGTCTGCGCTGATTCGGCCAGCTGTGCGAGGGGCCTCGAGTCCAATCCATTCGAATATTCCGGGACTGACATTTCTGAGCGGCATGTCCGTGATGACGCTTGCGTCGATCCTGCTAGCAGTCCTCGTTATCAAGCCCCTGGTAACCGGCTACGCATTGAGAGAGGGCTTTCGGTTCTGCTATGACGTTCAGGTTGCTGTAAGTTCGAGGATGGTCCGCGCGCTCCTTTCGCGCGATTACGCGTTCTTTCTGCAGGAGAACACCGCCGTATTGCTTCGTGATACCACCATAGAAGTGATCGTGTTTATAGGTGGCGTGCTAATCCCACTAATCCAGCTCGTGACGCAGTTCGTGATACTTATCACTGTAGTGGCCACGGTTGCGTGGATCTCGCCGATCGCAGCCGGCGTAGCGTTTGGCGCCGTGGGCGGCCTGACGGTCGGTCTATACGTGTTCATTAACGGCAAGGTCGGTCGGTGGGGGCGCCTGCGGGAAGCTAGGCAGGCCGACATGAACAGGTTGATTCATCAAGCATTTGCCGGGATCAAGACTGTCAAGGCGATGAATGTTGAGCAGTGGTACATGACGGAGTTCAACGGGATCGCGCGGGAATATGCGACGTTAAACACACGGTATCAGTCAGCGGCAGCGATTCCGCCGCTTGCAATCGAACTGGTACTGTTTGGCGGAGGCATGTCGGGGCTCGTGTATGCCGCGGCCACGGGCGTTGACGTGGTGCGCCTCATGCCGACCGTAGGCGTCCTTGTTCTCGCAGGGTATCGGATCCTGGCTGCGACCAGGTCGTTCTTCACGCAACTGGTTACGATTCGATACAACTGGGCCAGCGTGGGGGTGGTGGAGCGCGCGCTCGAGCGATCTTCCGTCTGCGTGTCGCCAGAGGACGTATCCGTGACTTCGGCAGCTGCACCGATCAACTCCGGCGGTGCGGCGGTCGATCTCGTAGACGTCAGCTTCAGGTACCCTACGGGAGCTGACGACGTGGTGAAGCGGGTGACGTTGACGGTTCAGCCCGGGGAACACGTAGCGATTGTGGGCGGCTCGGGATCGGGTAAGACGACGCTGATCGATCTCATTCTCGGGTTGCTGTATCCGACAGACGGCTGTGTGCGAGTTGACGGAGAGCGGCTTACGCGCGACAGGGCAGCGGCGTGGCGGAATAAGCTCGCGTATGTACCGCAGCAGGTCTTTCTTGCGGACGTTTCGGTGCGTCGCAACATCGCTTTCGGAGTGTCGGAGGATCAGATCGATTCGACCAAGCTGAATCGGGTTATAGCGCAGGCACGTCTATCGGCATTTGTGGCGCGCTTGCCGGATGGACTCGATACCATGGTCGGCGAGAATGGCGCACGTCTATCGGGAGGTGAACGGCAGCGCATCGGCATCGCCAGGGCGCTGTATCGGGAGCCGACGCTACTGGTGCTTGATGAAGCTACGAGCGCGCTTGACGCGATTACCGAGAGCGACGTCAACCGCGAGGTGTTCGAGGCGTGCGACGACGTAACGGTGCTAATCGTCGCTCATCGTTTGACGACGGTGAAATCCTGCTCACGGCTCGTACTCATGAACGAAGGTTCGATTGCATCGGACGGGACGTACGATGCCGTTATCGCTGCCAGTCAGGAGTTTGCGCGCATGCATGCCATTTCATTCGCGCAAGACGGGCTGAGCTTGGTCGGCGACGAGGTAGACTCCGCGACATGACGACTACCGATCGCGATACGGTGTTGGTAACCGGCGGGGCGGGGTTCATCGGGTCCGCTCTTGTTCGCCGGCTCGTCGAGGGGTTCGACGGATATGTGGTCGTCGTTGACTCGCTCACGTATGCAGGGCACATGGAGTCGATTGAGCGCGCTTCGCGACATCCGAATTTTGTATTCGAGCGCGTAGACATCACGGATGCGCAAGCGGTGCGGACTTGTTTTGAGAAGTGGTCGCCGAGGCTCGTGTTTCATCTCGCTGCGGAGTCGCACGTGGACCGATCGATCGATTCTCCGGCGGCTTTCATCGAAACGAACATCGTCGGCACCTACGTCGTCCTTGAGGCGGCTCTCGGTACGTGGCGCTTGTTTCAACCCGATCGGCGCGCCGCCTGCAAATTTATACATGTGTCGACGGACGAGGTGTTCGGCTCGCTCGGGCCCAGCGGTTTTTTTACCGAGCAAACGGCCTACGCTCCGCGCTCTCCATACTCCGCCTCCAAGGCGGCCTCGGATCACCTGGCGCGAGCGTGGCATCACACCTACGGTCTGCCAGTTATTGTGACGAATTGCTCAAATAATTTCGGACCGTATCAACTGCCGGAGAAGTTCATTCCGGTGGTGATACGCTCAGCGCTTTCACGGCGGCCCGTTCCCATATATGGCAGCGGGGAAAACGTGCGCGACTGGCTATACGTGGACGATCATGTGGACGCGCTTTGTCGCGTTGCAACGGCCGGTACTGTCGGTCGGACATACGTGATTGGCGCGGCCAACGAGTGGCGGAATATTGATATCGCACGGGAGGTCTGCGCCATCCTCGACGAACTTCGCCCCAGCCCGGACGGTTCGTACTCCGAACTGATCCAGTATGTGCACGATCGGCCGGGACACGATATGCGCTATGCGATTGACGCGGCCGTCACCCGTGATGAACTGGACTGGCATCCGGCTCACAGCTTTAGGGAGTCGTTGCTCGAGACAGTGTCCTGGTATCTGGCGAACGAGGCATGGTGTGCACGCGTGATGGCGGGCGGTCCGGCAGGCGAGCGATTGGGAACGCGGGGGCAATCGTGAAGGGAATCGTACTCGCCGGAGGATCAGGGACTCGCCTGTATCCGCTCACACAGGTCCTCAGCAAGCAGTTGCTGCCGGTGTACGACAAGCCGCTGATCTACTACCCGCTGAGCACGCTCATGCTTGCCGGCATCCGCGACATTTTGGTGATATCGACTGCGCGGGACCTTCCGCTTTTTGAACGTCTCCTCGGTGACGGTTCACAGTGGGGATTGTCATTACGGTACGCGGTTCAGCCGGAGCCGAAGGGGCTTGCTCAGGCGTTCGTCATCGGCCGTGAGTTTGTAGGTAATAGCAGATGTGCGTTGGTACTTGGTGACAACATCTTTTATGGTCAGGGGTTGGTGGAGCAGCTTGGCCAAGCTGCAAGCAACGATACCGGCGCAACCACATTCGGATACTATGTACGCGACCCCAGGCAGTTCGGCGTTGCCGAGATCGACGAGCGAGGGCAGGTGATCAGTCTTGAAGAAAAGCCCGCTAAGCCGCGCTCCAACTACGCGGTGACAGGGCTGTACTTCTATGACAATCAGGTGTGCGACGTAGCGGCGGCGTTACAGCCTTCGCACCGTGGTGAGTACGAAATCACTGATGTGAATCGCTGGTACCTCAGCCGCGGTACGTTGAGGATGCAGATTCTCGGCCGCGGTATGGCTTGGCTTGACACGGGGACCCATGAGACAATGCTGGCCGCGTCAGCATTTATCCAGACGCTTGAATCCAGACAAGGGTTGAAGGTGGCTGTCCCTGAGGAGATTGCGTGGCGTCTAGGCTACATCGATGACGAAAGAGTCCTCAGTGCCGCGCACGCCCTGCGAGGCAGTAGTTATGGTACTTACCTAGTTGACCTCATTACTGGATTCAGGACCGGCGCCGTCGACCTATGATCAATGTGTCGCGGCCCGTGCTACCACCATTCGACGAGTTCGTCGGACGCCTTCGCGGAATTTGGGACTCGAGGCAGTTGACCAATGATGGTCCGCTCGTAACGGAGTTGGAGAGTAGTGTGGCGGAATTTCTAGGCATCAAACACGTCATACTAGTCACAAATGGGACGATCGCAATTCAATTTGCCGTTCGTGCCGCCGGAATGCGCAATCGTGTCGTCACAACACCGTTCTCGTACGTCGCGACCACGTCCAGCATCGCATGGGAAGGCATGACACCGGTTTTTGCCGACATAGACGCAGAATCGCTGACCGTGAACCCGCAACTCGTGGATGAGTTACTAGCGGCTGGGGCAAGTGGCGTGGTGGCGACACACGTGTATGGTAATCCCTGCGATGTTGAAGCGCTCGCGGACCTGGCGGCGCGACATCGGGTACCGCTCATATACGATGCGGCACACGCCTTCGGGGCAATGTACAAAGGCAGATCGGTATGCTCCTACGGAAATGCTGCAACACTAAGCTTCCATGCGACGAAACTCTTCCACACGGTCGAGGGAGGTGCTGTTGTCACGGATGATGACAACATTGCCGCGGCGGTTCGGCTCATGCGGAATTTCGGACAGACACGGCCCGACGAGATTAGCGGGCTTGGCATCAACGGAAAGAATTCGGAGATACATGCGGCGATGGGAGTGTGCTTGCTTCCCCACGTGCCAGCTTTCATTCGTGAGAGAACTTTGCTCGCGAGAATCTACGACGAGGCGATAGCCGAGTGTGCGCCGCTTATTCGCCCGCTGCAATGGCGCACAGGCACAGTGCCCAATTTCAGTTACTATCCGATTGTGTTTGCAGAGGAAGCACTGCTGCTTCGGTGCATCGAGTTACTGTCCACGAATGCAATTCGCGCACGTCGGTACTTCCGTCCGAGCCTCAGCCACCTCTCTTACGTGCGGAACGTAGATGCAACTCCGGTGGCGGACTCGATTGCGGATCGAGTTCTATGTCTACCGCTATATCCGGACCTTGAGCCGCGTGTCGTCACGGCTATTGCCTCGCTTGTACAGTCGTCGGTGGCGTAGCGCGGTCTCATCGCAAACACCATGAGCATACGTAAGCCATCGACCTCGACGGTGGCAATTTCGGAGACCGCGATTGCGGCAGACGCACCGAAGGTCAGCGTTACAGTTGTGACGTTCAACCATGAGGACTTTATCGGTCCGTGTCTCGAGAGCCTTGTGTCGCAGAGGACGAACTTTGCATTCGAGGTGGTCGTCGGTGATGACGCATCGACTGATGGCACGCGTCAAGTGATTCGCAAATATGCGGAGCGGTACCCCCGCATTGTACGGCCGATCTACCAGGAGCGCAACGGTGGTGTCAGAGCGAATCTCGAGGCAGTCATGCGAGCCGCACGAGGCAGCTACATTGCGCACGTTGATGGCGACGATCTAGCACTACCTGGGAAGCTCCAGCGGCAGGCGGACCTGCTTGATTCACGGCCGGATGTGGCGGTCTGCTTTCACAATGTCCGTGTGTTCGAATCGGTGACTGGGCGCGACCTAGGGGTCTTTACGTCATCGTCGTCGCCGAAAATGCAAACCCTTGATGACATCGTGCGTTACGGAACGGTCTATTCGACGAGTTCGAAGATGTGTCGGCGCGAGTCACTCGGCACATTGACTGTCGATCCAAATACGACGCATATTCTGGATTGGTTACTGCACATCCGGAGCGCGTCGACGGGCGGCATTGCGTATATCGACGAGGTTCTTGGCGCATGGCGTCGGCATGCCGGTGGAACAACCGCGGCCGATGGCCGTGAGGAGCGTGCGATGCTCCACTTCAGCGAGAATCTGTACACAGTGCGCGCGGCTGTTGCGCTTGGCGCGTCGGCTTCTGCGGCGGCCTACGCCGAGAGCCGCATTAATTACGCTATGGCGATGCGGCAACTCTCGTGGGGACATGTCGAGACGTTTCAACGGATGATTGAGGCGAGCGTCTCAACCGGGCAGCGTGTGAACCGACGCCATCAACAGTTCGCGTATCGGTTCCGGCGTTGGCCGCGCCTCGTACGTATCGTTACGCGGCTGTACATGACAGGTGATCTGTGAGCGAGCACGACGTCGCTTCCCGGCGAATCACCTGTGTTATCGGCTCGCTTGGCGCCGGGGGTGCCGAACGGGTGCTGACTGTTATGGCGAACTGGTGGGTCGCGGAGGGCCATCACGTGACAATTCTGACGCTCCAGGAAACAACCAGTTTCTTTCCGTTAGATTCGCGCGTGCACGTGACTTCGGTTGCCACAGTACCAGCGCACTCGCGCAGCGGTTTCGTCGCGGCCGTGCGCAGAGTCTTTCGGCTGCGGAGCACTGTCCTGGAGTGTCGTTCTGACGTCGTGCTGAGCTTCATCGATATTGCCAACGTGCACGCAATTCTGGCAACCGTTGGGTGTGGCATACCGGTGATCGTGTCGGAACGTACCGATCCAAACCATCACCGGCTCGGACTGGTTTGGTCCGTACTCCGGCGCATGACGTACCCGATGGCGACACGGGTCGTTGTGCAGAGCGAGGAAGTTTCGCGCGCGTTCGCGTATATCGCAAACCGTGTCACGGTGATCCCCAACCCAATCGCGGCGGTATCGCCGCCTGAAGACGGTGCCCCGAGCGTCGATGTCGACGTGGTTGCCATTGGAAGGCTAAGTAGAGAGAAGGGCTTCGATTTGCTTCTCGAAGCCATAGCGAAGGCGTCACGGTCGACGGTGCTGGTGACCGCACGAATCTGGGGAGACGGCCCCGAGATACAGTCGCTGCAGCAACAGGCTCGGAGGCTGGGGATTGCGTCGCAGGTTAGCTTCCCGGGGCGCACTACGGCGCCGATTGCTGAGCTTCGCCGTGGTCGCGTAGTGGTGCTGCCGTCCCGCTATGAAGGTTTCCCAAACGTCCTCGGCGAAGCAATGGCCGCAGGCTGCCCGTGCATAGCATTCGACTCATCAAGCGGGCCCCGGTTGCTGATCGATCACCGCGTTGATGGAGTGCTTGTACCGCCCGAAGATCCTGATGCTCTCGCAACTGCAATATCGGACGCAATCGCCGATCCCGAGGGATGTGCGCGAATGGCGGGAAACGCCGTCAATGTAGCGCGGCGCTACAGTGTTAGGTCTGTGATGGCACAGTGGGACGCTGTCCTGCGGAGCGTGCAAGCGTGACAGCGCTTGATATGTCGCATTTTGCGCGCCGGCAAAGGGCCTGGTTCGATACACCTTTCGGGCTGGCTTTGTCCGGGGTGGCGGCGTTCATGGTGATCTTCAACATCACGTTCGCAGCTCTTCCATCACCCAGTACGCTCGGGGCAGTCGTCCGGGTAGGTACCGTTTTCCTTCTTTGGATCGGCATCGACGCGTATCGGCGTTTCGTGAACGACGATGCGGGTGCGCTGCTACTGCTGCTCGCACTCACCGGTTACGCGTTCGTGCAGTGGGCGCTAACCGGCTTTTCTGATTCAGGACAGGCCGTGCGCGCATTTGCGTTTGTGCTCTACGGTATCTATGGTGCCCTGTTGATGGCGAGCTTGTTTCGCGGCGACGACATGGCATTCGTCCGCGCGTGCACGATCGCTGGCGCGCTGCAGGCTGTATTGATAGTGTACAGTTTCATGTCGCCAGACTACCGTGTCTGGCTCAGCGGAGTGGTGCAGCAATCCGGTAATATCGATTTGGTGACCGGGTTCAGTGCGCCGGGGTTCAGCAATTCGGCGGGAGCCCTGTTGTCCGTTTCCCAGGCTGCGTGTGTCTTCGCGGCTGTTTACGGTTCCCGGCAGGCACAGCGTCTTTGGGTCCAGATCGCGTTCGTCGTGTCAGCGTTGCTGATAACCGCTTCTACTGTTCTCGCCGGGCGCACCGGCCTGATTCTGTCGTGCGCATTTCTGGGAGTATTCGGCGTCGACGCGGCTGTCCGAAATCGGTGGCGGGTGATCTCTGCGGCGTTGATCTGCATCCTGGTACTCGCGATTGTGGGGAATGCGGCGATTCAGGCAGTCGCGACACGTGCCGGAGCGGACCCGGCATTCCTCAAGTCGTGGGCGTTCGAGTTATTTCAAAAGGGAACTGGTGCTGCATCGTATAGTGACCTTGCTAGCCAGCCCGTACCGGGGCTCTCCCTATCCACGATAGTCGGCACGGGTAGAGTAACGGCCGCGGCACCGTGGGCTGGAACAGCGTCCGGCAATGACTCCGGTTACGTGCAGACATATTTTGCTCTAGGCCTAATCGCGTCAGTTCTGTTTTACTCTACCGTCGCGTGGTTATCATTACGGGCCACGATGCGCGCCAATGCACCTTTACTCCTTGGCGCGTTTGCCGTGTCCATGTTCGTGATCGAAGCGAAGGAACCTTTCATGTTCAAGTCACCCATGCCGCTTATGTTGTTTGCGCTCGCATTCATGCGCTACGCCCGGCCGGAGAACCGTACGTGACGGCTGAACCACGAACCGCACAGCGCGAGATCGACGAGGGGAATCGCTTCGGTTTTGGCGCAAACTGGTCGGCGTTCCTGAGCGTTGTCGACGAGCAGCGGGTGCTCGCGTCCATCAAGTCGCTTACTGCGCTTCTGCCGGCTAGAAGTGTCGAAGGGCACACATTCCTTGATGTTGGTTGCGGCAGCGGCCTATCGTCGCTCGCCGCCCACCGTATCGGTGCTGCAAAGGTGTGCTCCTTCGACTTTGACGCTCAGAGCGTTGCATCCACGCTGGAACTCAAGCGGCGCTTAGCGGCGGACTCGGCCGCTTGGACCGTAATGCAGGGCAGCATTCTAGACGTCGAGTGCGTTAGTCGGCTCGGCACGTGGGACGTCGTGTACTCGTGGGGCGTCCTTCATCACACTGGCCGAATGTGGGACGCACTAGCGAACACGGCGAAGCTCGTTCGCCCGGGAGGTACTCTATTTATTGCCATTTATAACGACCAGGGTGTCGGCTCTCGATTTTGGTCGCGCGTCAAACGCATCTACAACCACTCTACCGTTGGCCGGTTGGGCGTCATCGGTACTTTCGTTCCGTACTTTGTGCTGAGAGGCTTCGCGAAGGATGTCGTGACTGGCGTGTCACCCGCAAAGCGCTATCGGTCGTACTTCGAGCAACGTGGAATGTCGCGGTACCACGACTGGGTGGACTGGTTGGGCGGCCTGCCATTCGAGGTGGCGACACCTGAGCAGATTTTCGACTTCTACAGCGATCTTGGATTTACACTGGAGCGGCTACAGACATGTGGCGGAGGCTTGGGGTGCAATCAGTTCGTCTTCAGGGCGCCGACAGAAGCGTGTTCCGCAACCTGAATGCTAAAAATCGGCCTGGGAGTTCTGGCCTCGCATCGTCACCAAAGCGGCCACTCACGGTTCTGCACATCATAACCGGGCTCGAGGTTGGGGGCTCGGAGCGTATGCTACAGAAGCTTGTATCCGTCCGCCACACAGATATGAGTCACCGTGTCGTACAATTGCTGTCTGGGGGCGAAATTGCTGACGAGCTTCGCGAAAGCGGGGTGGAAGTTACGGATGGGGCGCTCGTAATGTCAGCCGCCGGCTTGCGGCGGCTTGCGGCGTTGACGCGTCTGACTGCCACGTTGAAGCCCGACGTTATCCAGACGTGGCTCTACCATGCCGACGTCGTAGGTGCAATAATCGGTCGAATGCTGCGGCGCCCGGTGGTCTGGAATATTCGGGGATCTAGTCATCCGGGTATTCGCCGACCGGTTGTGAAGGCATGCGTTGCGCTCTCTCGGTTCCCTGAGGTTGTTGTTGCCAACTCTGAGGCAGGTCGCGACGCACATTTGGCCGTTGGGTACCGGGCGCGATCCTGGCGGATCATTCCTAACGGTTTCGATACTACGGTTTTTTCTCCGAGCGCCACTGCACGAAACGCGGTGAGGCTAGAACTCGGTCTGCCGCCGAGCGCTCTTCTGATTGGAATGGTCGCGCGAAGCGACCCTCTTAAGAACCATGCGCTATTCA
>JBDTAB010000050.1:0-15847 GCA_039924865.1 Gemmatimonadaceae bacterium
CGCGAACGCTGTTCGAGAGAATCAGATTATCGACAGGCTGCTTGACCGCGATCGAGGTAATGTTGATTATGCGACCCCATCGTTTCTGCTTCATTCCGGGAAGCACGGCGCGAGTCATGTTCACCACGCTCTCGAAGTTGAGGCGCAGCGCCTTGGACCACGCTTCGGGTGCGTGAGTTTCGAATCGGCCCGCAGGCGGACCGCCGGCATTGGTAACGAGTATGTCTACAGCTCCGAACTCGTTCTTTGCGGCTGACCATACAGTGTCGATGTCTTCAGGTAGTGATACGTCCGCGGGGATTGCGAGTACGCGCACGCCTGTAGACTCTCGTATCGCGTTTGCGGTGGCAGTAAGTGTCTCTTCGTGTCGCGCGCAGAGCACGAGACTGCATCCTTCCGCGGCCAACTCTTCAGCCACCGCGCGACCGAGTCCGCGGCTGGATGCGACGACGAGTGCAACCTTGCCTGTTATGCCAAGATCCATTGCTATTTTTTGTGGAAGTAGCCGTCGGTTCCGTTGAGCCAGTCCGCGCGTGGCGGACTGAAGACGTCCACGTCGAGAGTGTCTTCGAGCGCCTGTGCCCGGTGCGGAAGGTTTGACGGAATGTGAAGCACCTCGCCCGCTCGAACAATGGTTTCTTCCGATCCGTCCTCGCCAAGCCAGAAGTGTAGTGCTCCTTCGAGGATGTAGGTGATCTGCTCGTTCTCATGCGAATGTTGCGGCACAACCGCGCCTTTATCCAGGTAGACGTGGGCGATCATCATGTCATCGCCGGTAATGATGCGACGCGAGATCACATCCGTCACGGTCTCCTTTGGCATATCGTCCCAGCGAAAGTGCCTCACTGAAGATTGCATCTGCTTCTCCGATGTAGGTCAATACTTGGTGTTCGCGTCGTGCTACGCCGGTGCGTTGGATCAGGTGTTCGCATCCGCGTGTACATGGTGCACATGTCGGAAAATACGCTCCGACCAACGATTTGCGAGTTGGCGACCGAAATCGGCGCGCTGGTAGAGGCGAGCTTCGATCCCTCGCGGGGTTTTGGGTGATGAAGGAGTAATTCGACCCGGTGCCACGGCGCCATGAAACACCCACCATGTGGCGGAGGGGGCAACCTGTTGGAGCGGCCCGCGTGTCTTACCTTTAACGGGTAGCTACGGTCTGAGGACAACAAAGGGGCTGAAAATGGATGCGCATGCACTGGTGGCGACGATCGTGGTTGTAGGGACGTTCTTTGTCCCCCTGGCGATTGCGTACATGTTTTTTCACCGCCCCTCAGCGCGAAAACAACTTCCCGAGGGGCGAGATCCGGCCTTCGAGGAGCGCCTCGATCGGATCGAAGTCGCTGTACAGGCGATCGCGCTGGAAACGGAGCGCATAGCCGAGGGGCAGCGCTTCACGACGAAACTGTTAACCGATGCGCCGGCCAGGGCCAAGGCCGCTGGACGCGAGGGGCAATAGCGGCATCGAAAGCTCGAGAGGTGCGAGCGCCGGGTTAGCAAGGCGGGTGCTTCGCAGTAGCTTGCTTATAACGCAATCCGAAGCCCGGGATCGCGTGCCGAATGGCTGCTTTCCATATCTAGTGTCATGATTTCCTCCTTCAGTGTTAAATAGGCCAGAACTCCTCACCGTTCGCGACGAATGCGTCCGCTATCTGCACCGCCGGGCGTCGCTCGACGCGGTACAGAAGACAGTGTTGGAGGCTGGCAAGTCCATGCAGACAGACGGGCTCCCGATAGAGGAGATTCTTGTCGTCCTCAAGGGAGCAGTGACGCTCGCGGTTGAGCACGTCTCACATCCGTCGGTGGCCGAAACCGCCGCTTCGTTGCGGGCGCAGATGGCGCCATGGCTGATTTCTCTTTACATGAACGAGTCAGGTGACTTTGACACGCCAGAAGACGAAGTCTGAATTACCGTTTAGAGCCGAACAAGATTGCAGTCGCCGGTCGTCCGCGATCGGGTTCGCGGCGCTTGCTGCAATTTGCCTCACTCCGCTCGCACGTCCGGCGGCTGCGCAAGGTTCGACTTCAGATACGCTCACTGCGGTTCACGTAACCGTTCTCCGAACTCCATTCGACGCTACAACTGCACCGCTGAGCGTAGCGTCGGTTGGAGCGCGCGATATTTCGGTGGCGCGACCGGGATTCTCGCTGGACGAAGCGCTGGGGCAGGTTGCCGGGATTCAGGTGGACAATCGCCTTAACTTTGCCGTCGGCGAGCGGCTTTCCGTTCGCGGCATTGGAGCGCGCTCGGCATTTGGCACTCGCGGAGTGCGCGTCATCGTGGACGGAATTCCGGCCACACTGGCAGATGGGCAAACTGAGTTGAGCAACATTGACATGGGATCGCTTGGCCTCGCGGAAGCGATTCGCGGACCTGCGTCCGCGTTGTACGGCAATGCGTCGGCCGGCGTGATCTCGTTGCGAACCTTGCCTCCTCCTTCCGCTGCGTTCGCGCCGAGTGCGCGGCTCATGTCTGGTAGCGACGGACTTAAGCGTGTGCAGTTTGGTGCAGGCGGGATGAAAGGGCGCGCTACGTACATAATCAACGCCGGCCGCCTCGATTATGATGGCTATCGCGCGTACAGCAGTGCTCGCAACGCGCACGTGAACGCCGTCAGCACGTATGACTGGAACGGCGGATCCGTCAGGCTTGTGGCAAATACTGCCCAGTCCAATGCGGAGAATCCCGGTAGTCTTTCCGACTCGCTGATCGCTATAGATCGGCGACAGGCGTATTCCAACAATCTGCGGCAGAAAACGGGTAAAACCGGTCGGCAGAATCAGTTTGGGGTCACCGCTCATTTGCTGGCGGGTCCTGGGCAGTTTGAAATATCCGGTTACGGACTCACGCGCGCGATCAACAATCCGACCCCGCCGACCATAATCGGCATTCACCGTGTCGCCAGCGGAGCCCGGGCGACCTATACAGTTTCTCAGGGTGAGGCGACGAGACGCGTTACCGCACTCGTGGGCGGCGAAACAGATCTGCTACGTGATGACCGACGCAACTGGCAGAATTCGCGCGGAACCGCTGGCGCAACCACGCTCGATCAGCGGGAACGTGTCACGAGCATGTCGCCGTTTGTCCAGTTGAGTGCCGTCCTCGGTCGCGCCACGTTCCTGGGTGGTGCACGTTACGATCACTTTCGCTTTGCGGCGAATGACAACCTGATCAACGCCGACAATCCGGACGACTCCGGTGTGCGCACGATGTCGTCCGCGAGCCCCACGCTCGGTGTAAGCTACGCGCTGGCCTCAGCGATGTCGCTGTACGCGAATATCGCGACCGCCTTCCAGACTCCCACTACGACGGAACTGACGAACCGGCCCAGCGGCGCCGGCGGATTCAATCCTGGGCTGCAACCGGAGCGAACTCATTCGCACGAGGGCGGTGTTCGCGGGCGCACCAGCCGATTGTCGTACGATGTTGCCGCGTACGACATGCGCATTGACGACGAGCTGATTCCATTCCAGGTGGCATCGGCTCCGGACCGCCAGTTCTATCGCAATGCTGGAACGGCACGCCACCGCGGAATCGATGCGGATGTCACGTTCGAGGTCGCGCCGGGAATTCGGACGCGCGGCTCGTACTCGTTCACGGATGCACGCTTTGTGTCGTACGCTGTTCCGTCCGGCGCATCGCTCACGTCGTACGCGACGAATCGCGTCCCCGGCGTCGCGGCGAATATCGCCTCGTTGTCAGTGCAGGTTGGCGACCCGGTCGGCCGCTTTCTGTCAGTGGAAGAGCGATACCGCTCGAACATCCCCGTGAACGATGCGAACAGCGCGTATGCGCCGGCGTCGATAGTCACGAGTCTGCGCGGTTCGGTCCCGTTCGGTCACGTCGCGCTGTTTGGTGGAATCGACAATGTGTTCAATGAGATGTATGACACGTCGGTATCGGTCAACGCGTTCGGCAAAAGGTACTTCGATCCAGCGGCTGGTCGTACCGTCTTTGCCGGCGTAGATCTGCTGTCACTCCGGAAGTGAATCTCGACGCAACGATTCCCAGTTGACCAGCGGCGCGTCATCGACAGCTTGCGCGACGGCATCTGCGATATCCTGCCGGACCTTCCCGAGCTTGTTGTTGTTCCGCGTTGGATAGACGCGATTTGTAAGCAGCACCACCCACACGCCGCGCTGGGGGTCGGTCCAGATTGAAGTGCCGGTGTAACCAGTGTGACCATAGCTACGCGCCGAGAAGAATCGGCCAGAGCTGGAGTGGAGCGACGGCGTATCCCAGCCGAGCGCGCGGCTGGATCCCGCACCCTGGGCTGCAGTCCATCGTGCGATCGTAGCTGGAGAGAGGAGGCGCACGCCGCGAACGGTCCCACCGTTCAGCATCATGCGTGCAAAGATCGACAGGTCGTGCGCAGTAGAGAACAGGCCCGCGTGTCCCGCGACTCCGCCGAGCGCATAGGCGTTCTCGTCGTGCACGGAACCCCAGACCTGACCACGCGGAGGGTCGATCTCGATTTCAGTCGGTGCAATGTGACTCCGGTCCACAGTGTCGGGGCGAAAGCCGGTTTCCGTCATGCCAAGTGGCGCGAAGATCGTCCGTGCCGTGAACGCGTCGAGCGGCTCGCCGGTTATGTGCTCGACTATCAGCCCAAGGAGCACGAAGTCCCAGTCGCTGTATACAGACTTCGTACCCGGTTGATAGATGAGCGGGCGCGTGTTTATCGCGTCGAGGTACTGTTCGCGGCCGCGAAGCGTTTTCCAGAGCGGTGAGAATGCTTCGAGACCGCCGCTGTGTGTCAGCAGCATTCTTACGGTGATATTCCGCTTGTCGGGTGCGTTGAAGCCGGGTAAATAGGAAGCGACAGTGTGGTCGATGTCCAGGCGGCCCTGCTCCTCGAGCATCATGGCCGCCGTTGTCGTCGCTATGACCTTCGTAAGTGATGCGAGGTCGAATCGGGTGTGTTCATCCACCCGTGGCGAATTATTTGCATATGTGAGCCTGCCGTACGACCGCAAATAGATGAGGCTGTCGTACCTGCCAACCGCGACCGCCATTGCTGGCGCCGCATGCTCGGCAATCGCTGCGGCAATGATGGAATCGATACGCGTCGGCATCGCAGCGTCGAGTCCACCACTGTGCCTTCTTGCCGCGGCGCTCCGGTAATCGCCCGTCGATGGTGCGTCCGGCACCGGTGCGGCTGGCGTCGGCGCTGCTGTAACGACTCCGGCCGTCGTACTCGCAACGGTTGTTGCAGGTGCAGTTGCAGGTGCAGTTGCAGGAGCAGTTGCAGGAGCGTTGACAGTAAGTGTTGCACTGCTTGCGCATCCGTACATGACGAGCGCCGCTGCGCCCGTAATCGCTCGGCTGACGCTGCCGCGTTGTTCTATCGCCACCAGCGTGTCACACTGGCGGCGAAACAATCGCGGAATGGTGATCATGCGGATGTGATCACGCCCGTGCGTTGATAAAACTGCGGACATCGACGTCCGACAGCGCTGGCTCACCTTGCGAAACATTGTTCAGTTTCCCGGCCTTCACCCACTTCTCGAGTTCTCCGACTTGCTCGAAGAGATGCTCGAATGAATCAACGATGAAAAGCAGTGGTTGATAGTGGTCGATCTCGAAGTACTGGTTGATCACCCACTCGAGCTGGATCGGATATCGCTGCACATCGGGGGATTCCACGCTGTGTTCCAGCTCGCCGTACGAAGACAGCAGTCCGCTCCCGTATGCCTTCACTCCCTTTCCGTCAGGGGCGCGCATGAGCCCGAATTCCACAGTGAACCAGAAGAACCGCGCCATAGCTTTCATGATGCTGGTGGTGCGTCGAACCTGCTCGACTGGATCCTTGATGTGCCTCACGATCTCGACGGCGGACTGCGCAACTTCGCCAAATCGTGCGAGCGCGTCAGCAAAAGCCGGGTCCGTGTGCATCGGGACGTGACCCGCGATATCGTGAAAGATGTCCGGCTCCGGCAAATAATCGAGTCGCCCGGCGTCACGAATCGTTATCGTCGTCGGAAACTCTCGCTTCCGGAGCGAGTCAAAAAAGAGGAATGCCGGTACGTAGCCGCTCACAGCCTTCGCCTTGAAGCCGGTGCGGGGGGCCATGAACTTGTTGACGTCTTCCAGCCGTGGTACGGCGCCGGGGTCGAGGCACAGCGTCTCGACCCCCTGAAGGAAGCGAGGATTGGCGTAGCGCTGCCACCTTGGCACCATCCGGGAGAACAGCTGCCGCCACGCCTCGTGGTTGTCGGCGGTGTACAGGTCGTACGGCTGCTCGATGTACAGGTCGCCGTGCGCGCGCGCCGTTTCGATGAACGATGCATGGTTAGTCGTGAGCCCCGCGGCGGAATCCGTCGTTTCGTGCCCTGTTGTCATCGCCATATTGATCTCCATGTTCTCGGCTAGCCACTGTATGTTACCCCGTCGGCGATGAATCGGCCACTAGCAAGGCGGTCCGCGAGGGCGTTGGCGAGCGTCGGGTTGTTAGCGGTCGGTCTTGGTTGCGGCAAGACTAATAGTGCCGCTACCGGCGGCGGAAACCTTCCTCTCGTCGTGTTCAATGCGGGCGCCCTCGCGATCCCGCTCCGGCAAGCGCTTGACTCCTTCTCGCGGCGAAACGGCGCCATTCCCAATCAGGAAAGTGCCGGGTCGATCGAATCGGTTAGGAAGATCACAGACCTGGGCCGAAACCCTGACATCATCGCAGTGGCGGACACGGCGCTGTTCGGGACCATGCTACACGGACGGCTGGATGGTCCCGTTGCGGTTCTGGGTAGTTCGCGCCTGGTCCTGGCGTACACGAGTAATTCGCGCTTCGCGGACAGTGTGACGTCGGATAACTGGACCGATCTTACCACACGCCCGGGAGTCCAAGTGGGGCGGAGTGATCCAACCTTGGACCCCGCTGGCTATCGCGCGCTGATGGCGATGCAGTTGGCGGAACGGTATTACGGGCAGCCGGGACTTGCCGCGCGTTTGAAGGCGGCTGCTCCAGATGCGGACATGCGTCCAAAATCAGCAGATCTCACGGCTCTGCTCCAGACCGGGAACCTCGATTATGCATGGGAGTACGAATCCGTTGCGCGAGATCTGGGCCTTCGATTCGTCTCGCTCCCCAGCGCGGTTGACCTCGGCGATCCTGCCATGGGGGCGGCGTATTCCAAGGTCAGCGTGCAGATCTCGCGACGGACCAGGCTCGTGGTGCACGGTGCGCCGATCGTGTTTGGCGTGGCGGCCCTCAAGACGGCGCCACATCCGAGCACGGCTCGCGCGTTCATCACATATCTTATGTCACCCGAAGGGCGGGCCATTCTGGCCGCAAACGGCCTTCGTCGTCCAGGCGATGGCAATTCGGGGGATCGTTATTAGCAGAAAATTGATTCATCGCACGCATCCTTGGTTTCGCGACGTTATCTGACGCGTCTTACTGTCCTAACGCCTAACTTCTTATAGGTCGCGAACAACTAATGGACGAGATCGTACAGTTCTTCACCCGCCGGCCCCTGGCACAGCGAGCCTTTCTTGCATTTACAGTCGCAATGTTCGTCGCCTGCGCCGCTCAGATTGCGGCGCATTCGTAGCAGCCGGTACAACGCAGTTGCCATTCTACTTGCCTTCGTAGCGTGTAGTGATTCTGGCGTGGCGCCCATCCCCGGCAATCCGGACGCCGCGGCGTCGAATCTCGGAACGATGAACGTCGGTGACGTTCGCGTGATGACTCTCTCCGCAGCCTCGGGCGGTCTGTCCATTCCGACTACAATGGCGTCCGCGCAGTACGCGATAATCATTGGAAACGCCGACGTAGCTAAAGGAAGCATCGCCGATTATCTGGTGCGCGGCGATTGGTTGGCACCGCCTGTACACACGCCCGTGAGCGACCTGTTTCCACCGCCGGGCAAGCAGATTGCTGCGCCGACCCGTATGACGCGCGGTGAGGAGTTTGAAGCTCGTCTCCGGCTCATAGAACGCACCGAATTGCCACGGCCAGGTGGACGGAGCCGCACAGAAGCCGCTGCATCCGCGGACAGAATGATCCCCGCGCCTGCCCGGGCAACCAATCCTCCCGCCGTTGGCACAACGATTCAATTCAAGGTGCTCACGCCAGTGGGGTTCGAGGGAACTCAGCCAGCGTGTTCTTCGGCAGGGTTTGTAACGACCACGGGAATGGTGAAGTACGTGTCGCAACACGCAATTGTCGTGAGCGACGTCACGTCACCGATGGGCGGCTTTTCGACGGCCGACTTCAAGTCGATTGGTGACGAATTCGACCAGCTGATCTATCCCACCGACGTCGGCTATTTCGGTACTCCGACGGACCTGGATAACAACGGACACATTTTCATCTACTACACGCCTGCGGTGAACAAGCTCACGCCGTCAGGGCAGGCGAGCACCACTGGCTACGTAGGCGGTTTTTTCTTCGCCGGCGATCTCTATCCTCCTACATCCGCCGGATGCCTGGCGAGTAACCAGGGAGAGATTTTCTATCTGCTGGCTCCGGATCCCGGGGCACAATTCGGGAATTCGTTCACGGACACCTTCGTTCGCCAGGTTACTCGTGGCACGGTTGCGCACGAGTTTCAGCACATGATCAATTCAGGAAACCGTTACGCATCTCCGATTCCGCAGCAGTTCGAGGCGACGTGGCTGGACGAGGGTCTGGCCCATTTCGCCGAGGACGCGGTGGGTCGCGCCAAGGCCAACTACGCCGATGACTTTCTGGTAACGAGAGCCCAGATTCTTGGGATGGATTCGGTAGTAAGACAGGAATTCTTCGTGCAGAATTTTGCTCGAACCAAGTACTACGTCGAGCGCCCGGATACCACCGCCGCAATCGTCAACAACAAGAAAGCATCGGCCAACCTGGCGTCGCGTGGGGCAGAGTGGGCGCTCGTGCGTTACGTCGCAGACTGGTTCAACACGGGAGGCGATCCCCGCACGTTGACTCGCGCACTGGTCGCTGGCCCGGACACTGGCACTGTCAATCTCGTCAAGTCAACGGGCGCACCGCTCGACACGATTCTCGCGCATTTTCTTGTCACGCTGTATGCGGATCACCAGCCGTACATGTCACTCGACGCGCCGTACCACTACAAGAGCTACATGTTCCGCGACATAATTACTGCTACCCACATCGGGAACGAGCAGAACTCGAGCTATCTCCCTGTAGGAATGGTCGGCAACGGCACGACTACGCTGACGGCACGGGTTCCGGCGTCTTCCGCTGCGTACTTCCTCACTACGGCGGGCGCCATTGGGCAACGACTGATTCGCGTGACGGATCCGAGCGGAGTTCCAACCGGAGATGTGAAGGGTCGGGTTTACATCGTGCGAGTGCAATAGCAAGCGGCGGTCGGCAACGCCGCTTGCTATTGATGGAATCTTGCAGGCTCAGTTCTCGCGCAGCGACGTCATCGCGGTCTCCTTGAAGACGCCGCGACCAGCGATCACTCCAATTGCAATTGCAATAGCCATCATGGCGGCCGTTATGGCAATCGCCGGCCCGTAGTCGGGCGAGTACTTCACCTGAAATACAAAGTGGACCAGCGCCCAGCCGCCGCCTAGTGCCAAAACCAGGCCGGTAAGGCTTCCCAGCACGCCGAGCAGCGCATACTCCACCACCAGAATGCTCATGATCTGTGCGCGCGTCGCGCCCAACGTTTTTAGGAGAACGCTTTCGCGCACTCGCTCGCGCCTCGTCGACGACACCGCGCTAAAGAGAACAGGGATGCCCATGATCACGCTGAACAATGCCATGAATCGGACGGCAGTAGATGCTCGGTCGACGATCTTTCCGATTGTCGCTGTGAGGAGCGAGAGATCAATGCTGGACACATTTGGAAAGTCGCGAACCACATCGCGCTGAATGATCGCCACGCTTTGCGGCCCGGGCACGTTGGCGAGCACGGTGTACTGATGTGGCGCGTCGCGAAGCACCCAGCTCGGAAATACCGCAAAGAAGTTCGGCTCGAATCTGGTCCATTTGACATCGCGCAGGCTGGTCACGCGTGTTGGAATATTGACGCCCTGAACATTCCACGTTATTTCGTCGCCGAGTTTGACCTTCAACTCGCCAGCCACTCCCGCGTCGAGCGATACCTCTCCCGTGTCGCCCGCCGCGAACGAATTTCGAGTCCCCGAGTCCGGAGCAAACCATTTCCCGGCGGTGAGCGTCTCGCCGGCACTAATCGAATCACGAAACGTGGACCGGTATTCACGTCGCACGGCCCATCCGGCGCGACGATTCTTCATCGTATCAGCGGAAATGGATTCCGCACTGTGACCGTTGATCGATGCGATGCGCATCGGTACCACGGGTGACTGCTGGGTTACCTTGAAGCCTCGTGCTTGAATCAGAGAATCGATTGGAGCTGCCTGTTTGTCCTGTACGTCGAACAGCAGCAGATTGGCGCCGGACGACGCAGCGTTTACCGACAGGTCGCTCACTATGCTGTTCTGCACCAGATACAGCGTCGTTACGAGAAAGGCGCCGAAGCCCAGCGACAGCATCACAGCCCGCGTCTGATTTGCTGGCCGGTAGACGTTGGCCAGGCCCTGGCGTATTACGTATGGCCATCCCGCGCGCACCGATCTTTTGGCGACCCAGGCGAGTGCCGACGCAACAAGCGCAAGAACCAGCAGCACCACACCGGTCGCTGCTGCAAGCCACACTCCCTGTTTTACAGACTGGGCTCGTGCGACAGCAACGCCAACCACACTCAGCACCAGCGCGACGTTGACTATCATCCTCGGCGCGTCCCTCCAGCTCATGCGGAGCACGTCGGCATCAGCGTCGCGTCGGAGCGCTTGAAGCGGCGACACGTTGCGCAAGGCAAGCAGAGGCCGCAGTGCAAAGACTAGTGCGATCCAGCCGCCGATCAATATGCCGGTCGCGATTGCGACTGGCTCTACGCTCACGTGTACGTCAACTGGCAGCATGCCCGCGAAGGCGAGTGGGAGTAGAAACTGAACCACAACACCCGCGGCTGCGCCGATCACGGCACCGAGCAGACCCATAACCGCCGCTTGCGCGACGTACATTCCAAGCACCTGATTGCCAGAGGCGCCGAGGCAACGGAAAATCGCGACGGTGTCGATCTTGCGCGCGACGAATGCACGGACCCCGCTTGCGACACCGATCCCGCCGAGCAGCAAGGCCACCATTCCTACAATACCGATGAAGTTCGCCAAACTCTCAGTTGCGCGCGCCGCTCGCTCTTCTGCCTGCGTGACAGTGCGGATCTGAACATCCTGCTTGCGAAGCCGCGCGCGAAACGGCTTTATGAATGCATCCGGATCGGCACCAGCATCCAGTTTGAGCAGCACGCTGTAATCAGCGGTGCTTCCAAAAACCAGTAATCGCGTTTCTGGCAAGTAGCGGTCGGGAATGTACACTCTCGGCGCAAAAGCGCTCGACAGACCAGACGCTCCGGGAACGTCTTTCAGCGTCCCCGCAATTACGAACTTGCCGTAGCCGATCTTGAGCGTATCTCCCACGTGCGCATCGAGCGTGATCAGGAGCGACGGGTCTACCAGCGCATTTGCGCCTGATTGCAAGGTGTTGTAGCGGCCTGGCGGGTCAGTCGTGATCTCTCCGTACAGCGGATACCCGACTCCGACACCATAGATCTGCGACAGCCTTGTGTTACCGTTGCGAGGAACGACCGCCATGGATGGAAACGTCGTCAACCTGACGTTCCTAACGCCGACGCTGTCCAGGGAATCCAGGTACTGCTCCGTTTCCTTCGCGAATGGCCGTCGGCTCGTAAGCAGGATGTCGCCGCCAAGTACGGCGCGCGATTGCTCGCGTACGGAACGCGTGACATTGCGCGCGAATGAATCGATCGAGACAAGCGCGGCGACGCCAACGGCGATCGTAGACATGTAGAGAAACAGCTTTCGCCGAGTGGAGCGGCTCTCGCGCCACGCGAGGCGGGCAAGTTGCATTGGTGATGCGCTCAAGCGGCCTGCGCCGGGGCGCCGGTATCTTCGATTACAATGCCGTCTGCGAGTCGGATCTGCCGACGCGCGCGTGATGCGAGCGTTGCATCATGGGTGACGATGATGACAGTCGAGCCGGACTCACTATTCAACTCCTCCAACAACGCAATCACGCGCTCGCCGCTATGTGCGTCGAGGTTGCCGGTCGGCTCGTCCGCGAACAGGATGGACGGCTGGTTGGAAAACGCCCGGGCGATGGCGACGCGCTGCTGCTCACCGCCAGACAACTGCATCGGAAAGTGCGTCCCGCGCTCGGCGAGACCCACTCGCTCGAGAAGGTGCGAGGCGCGCCGTTCAGCTCCCACTTCGCCGCGCAGCTCCAGTGGAACCTGAACGTTCTCCGAGGCCGTGAGCGTGGAAATCAACTGGAAACTCTGAAAGACGAAACCGACCTTCTTCGATCTCACACGGGCACGCTCGTCCTCGCTCATACGTGACAGATCGGCGCCGTCCAGGATCACGCGGCCCGAGCTTGGTGTATCGAGTCCCGCAAGCAGGCCGAGCAGGGTAGTCTTACCACTACCCGAAGGACCCGTGATTGCGACAAATTCGCCTGGTTGTACGGCGAACGATACGTTTTTCAGAACGGCGAGCGTTCGCTCGCCGCTGCTGTATTCCTTGGTCAACGATTCCGCGATGAGCATTAAGACAGACGTCCGTGAGGTGTGTTTGCGGGCCTTTGCTGGTTTTCTCGCCCTGATACTGGTCGCTGCTTGCGGCGGGCCGGCGTCAAAAGATAAGTCACCGCCTGTGGCAAAGACGGCTGATTCAGTGGCACCCGTTCCTGTTGGCGACACGTCGGCCTCGAGCGCGCCCAGAGTCTTGTTCATCGGCACGAGTCTCACGGCTGGGCTGGGACTGCAGCCTGAACAGGCGTATCCGGCGCTGGTTCAAGCGAAAGCCGACTCCGCCGGTACGCCGATCGTCGCGATCAACGCCGGCGTGAGCGGAGAGACGTCCGCCGGAGCTCTGAACCGGATCGACTGGGTGCTTCGCGAGCCGGCCGGTATCGTGGTGCTCGAAACCGGAGCCAACGATGCCCTCCGGGCTCTTCCAGTCTCGGAGGCCCGCAACAACATCTCGCACATCCTGGATCGGATAAAGGCTCTCAAACCCAAGGCGAAGATCTTCCTCGTGCAGATGGAGGCGCCACCCAATCTCGGCCAGCAGTATACAACGGCTTTCCACGCCATGTATGGCGAGCTCGCCCGCGAAAAAGGCGCGACGCTGATGCCCTTTTTACTGGACGGAGTGGCGGGTCACGCCAATCTCACCCAGCCGGACGGCCTGCATCCGAACGTCGAGGGGGAAAAGGTCGTCGCGACGAACGTGTGGAATTCGCTGAAAGCGGCGCTCGATTAAATAATGCACCCCAGTGACCCCGGAAACCGGTTGCCGGAGGTCGGGTTCGGTTGCTACCTTTAAAGGCTATGTACGTTTTTCCGAGGATTTGACGAATGGCCATGCCAGCCACGCAGATTCGGCGGGGGATGGTTCTCGTGTTCGAAGGTGAGCCATGCCGCGTCGTAGAGTTCCGCCACCACACGCCCGGGAACCTCCGTGCGATGATACAGACGAAGCTCAAGAATATTCGCACGGGCAACAGCTTTGATCACCGATTCCGCGCCGCCGATACCATCGAGAGGGCCGCGATGGAAACGCACGACCTGGAGTTCATGTACCAGGGTGGGGATACCTACCATTTCATGAACACAGAGAATTACGACCAGATCGAGATGGATGACGAAGCGCTGGGTGATTCGGCTCAGTGGATGCAGCCAGGGATGAAGATCCAGGCCGAGTACTACAACGGCAACCCAATCGGCATCCAGCTCCCCAACTCGCTCAATCTGGAGATTGTCGATACCGCGCCGGTTATGAAGTCCGCGACCAAGACAGCATCGACCAAGCCGGCCAAGTTGAGCAATGGCGTAACGATCAATGTTCCTGAATTCATCGCCGAGGGTGAACGGGTTCGCGTGAATCCGACGACGGGCGAGTATATGGATCGCGCTAAGGACTGACGTGTGGCATCAGCGCCAGCGACCTTGGTTGCTGGGGTTTGATCGTGGGATTAGAATGAATTGCTCGGGCGAAAAGCCCGAACATGGTGGCTGTAGCTCAATTGGTTAGAGCACCGGATTGTGGTTCCGGGGGTTGCGGGTTCAATTCCCGTCAGCCACCCCTCTGGGGGTTTTGGAGGAAAACGTAGGTCCGTAGCTCAATTGGTAGAGCACCGGTCTCCAAAACCGGGGGTTGCAGGTTCGATTCCTGCCGGGCCTGTTGACCAACTGCAGCGCCTATTCTGCTGGGAGCCGATTCGTCGGTCCCCAGCTTTTTTGTCTCGGCTCATCGCGCGTCGCCCACCAGTTCCAGCAAGTGCGCCGCAGCCGCCTTGGCGCTTGGTTGCACGCTCTCGCTACCAAGGGCCGTGATTAGAGCGTCGTCGAGCCTGTACAGGTCAGGGCGAAAAGCAAGCTTGCCCTGCCGCGCGAACGCCGTGAAATAAGCGATGTAAACCGGCAGTTTCGCGGAGAGATCGACGCGCCGCCACGTGCCAGCATCCATTGCAGTGCTGGCCTGATCAGTCGTCCAGCCCTGCGGTCCGAGTGCGAATCCCGCGAGTTGTGCAGGATGTTCCACGCGAATACAACCGTGGCTGAACGCGCGCACCCGTTCGCTGAACAACTGACCCTGCGGTGTGTCGTGCAGATACACGTTGTAATCGTTCGGGAAGATGAACTTCACGCTCCCCAATGCATTCTTTGGTCCGGGTCTCTGGCGAATCCGATACCGGAAGTTACCGCCCGAGAGCGCTGACTGACTGAGCGACGACAGCGGAACAACCCTGACCGGATTGTAGCCGGTCACGATCTCGTAGTTGTTGCGGGCGAGATACGATCGATCGCTGCGCACTTTGGGAAGGATCTCGTTTCGTGTGATGCTTGCCGGGACGTTCCAGTACGGGCCGAATATCAAATAACTCATCGAATCGCTGAAGATCGGCGTTGCGCGGCCGCCATACTCGGCACCTACGACGACATTCATCCGCAGCGCGGGCTTACCGTCCTCGAACGCCGTAAGATGAAATGCCGGGATGTTGACGAGGATGTAACGCCCGCCCAGATCGTGCGGCAGCCATCGGTAGCGTTCCATGTTCGCGATGATCGCGTCGACGCGGCGCTCGGCGGGAACGTTCAGCGACCTGAGCGTGCCTGGTCCAACGGCGCTGTCGATTGCGAGCCCATGCAGCGCCTGAAACGCCGCGACCGCGCCAGCGAGCACGCTATCGTAGTGCTGATCCGCGGAGACCGTTGACCCCGAGATCAACTCCTCGGCTGCCAGCCGCTGGCGTAGAATTGGAACTATTGCCGAGCTGTCACCGACATGCAGCGTGGCACCAGAGGGAATCTGCGGCCAGCCTCCCTTGGAGACGATGCCGCGATACGCGGCAAGGGCCTCCCGCAACGTGCTGTAACCGGCCAAATCGGGACGAAATTTCGCCAGCGCGGCGCCGAAATCCTTTGCGCGAAGCGCGTTGGCCAGCACGCTATCGATATCCGCATCCTGCGGAGCAATGTGCCATGCCCGCTGTACCTTTTTGGGGTCGACACGGCCGCGCAGCATGGTTTCAGCATACGTCGCATATGCACATGAGAGGAGGATGTCGGCGTTCGCAATCTCCTGCGGTGTCGCGTTCGCCGCGGTTGCACCGACTACGCGAGCAACGGCCGAATCGATCTCGGCAAGCGGAAACTCCGACAGGCTCAAGCCGTCGTCACCGGCTTTTGCCAGGACGCGGACCAGTGATTTCGCGTTTGCCGATGGACCTTCAGTTCCAATCCAAAGCGGCGCGTCGGAACTCTCGGCGTACAG